>JACPHF010000052.1 GCA_016188735.1 Parcubacteria group bacterium
AGCATCAAGGGCTCCGCAAGCCCCCATTCTATCCGTTGAACTACGGGCGCGTGTCATTTCTTCGTCTTGCGGAGGAGGTGGGATTCGAACCCACATGCCATTTCTGGCGCCTGTTTTCAAGACAGGAAGGCCACCGTTGCCCAACTCCTCCAGCTCTCTTGCGGAGGGAGTGGGACTCGAACCCACAAGACCCCTTTCGAGGTCGCAGTTTAGCAAACTGCTGGCTTACCATTCGCCGCACCCCTCCAAATCTTTCTTCTCCTTGCGCCTTTGAGGGTAGCATATAATTGTGATAGGATACAAGGTGAGCATATGATACTATTGCAATGATGTTTGTGATACAATGAAAATAGAACTTCCCTTCGGTTCTTTCAATCTTCCCAGTCTTCCCAAATTCCCGTCTTTTTCTTTGCCGCCCCTCAGGGTGCTTCCAAACGCGGCGCTGGGCATCGATATAGGCACGTCTTCTTTGAAAGTCGTGGAGTTGTCTCGGTGGGGAGAGCGGAGAAACCTGAAGAATTACGGAGAGCTTCGCATCCCGACTCTGTACAAGAAGCCGTTCCGCACGTTTGAGAAGAGCACGCTTTTGCTGGAGACGCGTGATATTGCGAGAGCCCTGAAAGCGATTCTGCAGGAAGCGAATATTAAAAGCAGGCGCGCGGTGTTTTCTCTTCCTGATTTTTCAAGCTTCTTCACAAACTTTCAGCTTCCTCCCATGAGCAAAGAAGAAATACCCGATGCCGTAACCTATGAAGCGCGGCGCCACATTCCGGTTCCGCTTTCAGAAGTCATCTTTGATTGGGAGATCGTGGATCACGCCACCCAGTCCAAGGATCCTTTGGACGTGCTGCTTGTCGCGGTGCCCAACGAAGTCGTGAATCAGTACCAGGAGATAGCCCGAATGTGCGAATTGGACCTTGTCGCCCTGGAGGCAGAAGTATTCGGACTCATCCGTTCCTGGTCAAGAGATGAGCGTACACCGACGATTCTCCTCGATATCGGAGCTCAGAGCACGACGGTGAATGTTGTATCCGAAGGAATGCTCCGCAGCTCGCACAGCTTTGATATCGCGGGAAACACGCTTACCGAACGTTTGGCAAAGGCGTTTTCAACAGACTACGAAACCGCAGAACGTGAAAAAGCGACAAAAGGCATTGCAGCGCCCGAAACGATCACGGTCCTTTCTCCGCTCGTTGATCTGATTATAAAGGAAATTGAAGCGCAGGCGCTTGCATTTAAAGATTCGAAAGGGAAAGATATCCAGAAAATTATCCTCGGCGGCGGAGCGGCTCTTCTGCCGGGACTGAAAGACTACGTCGCCAAAAGCACGGGAAAGACAGTTGAGATTATTAATCCCTTCCATACGATTTTCTATTCGCCGGTGCTAGAATACACATTGCAGCCCCTGGGGCCCTCCTACGCAGTTGCCGTGGGAATGGCGCTCCGGGCGCTCGAATAGCTTATGGTAGAAATTATTCCAAAACGAGAAGAACGCACTCCGCCCGCAGTCAATATTCTTCTTGTCGCCTCGCTGCTGCTTGCCGCCGCGGTGGCCGGAGGATTTTTCATACTCAAGAGCCTTCAGGAGCAGAAGCGGGTCTCCATTCAGAAGCTGGAACAGCGGCTTCTGGCAGATCCCTCTCCAGAACAACAGCAGCTTGAAGACGAGGTGCTGGGTGTAAAACAGAAACTTGGTGATTTTAAAGTGCTGGCAGACGGCCGCCGCACTCCTCTCGCTTTGTTTTCTTTTCTTGAAACATCTGTCCACCCTGCGGTGGCATTCACCGGCTTGACCGTAGACCTGGAAAAGAACGAAATTCTTCTTGCGGGAGAAACTGACACCTTCAAGCATCTGGACGAACAAATTCTGCTGCTGCGCAGCAAAAGCGAAATCAAGAATCTTCATTTAACAGAAATTGAGCTTGGAGATCAGGGCCGTGTGGAGTTCTCGGTTGATCTGTCGTTCCCGGCGGAGTTTACGAAAAAACTCGAGTCAGCAGTTCAAGAAGAGGAGGGAACCCCGAAACCATGAAACAAAACATTCCATTGGGAGCGGTTGGAGCGTTGCTGGCAATTTCTATGCTTGTCATCGTGTTCCTGCTTTGGCCAAACTTTCAGACCTTTTCCGCTCTCCGGAACCAGCTGCAGGAACGCGAGCTTGAGCTGAAGAATCTCGAAGCATACTTCAATCAACTCAAGCAACTCCAAGAGGAAATTGCAAGCCAGCCTGCGGAAAAACTGACGCTCATTGAGCAGTCTCTGCCCGATGAGCCCTCCCTCCCTTCCTTATATGAAGTGCTTTCCCAGACAGCTTCCCATTCGGGATTGGCCCTGCGCTCCATCAATTCATTCGTGGGAGTGGCAGCGCCAGAGGCGGAGCAGGGGTTTCGCACCATCGAAGTGGCCATGGAAATGGAAGGAACCTACGAAGCGCTCAAAGAATTTCTTATGAGTACGAGGACATTGCCCCGCCTTCTCAGCATCAAGGATCTTAAATTTGATTCGCCCGAGCGCGGGGGCATCTTCAAATTCAGCGTTACCCTTCAGGCTTACTCATACTGATTATTATGGCAATCACGTTCATTCAACAAAAGAAAAGGCAGCAGATACTGGTATTCTTGGTTGCCGGCATGGCCATTCTCGCCCTGCTTGTGCTGTGGTTCGGATTTTTCTCTTCCGCTCCCAGGGAGGCGTCTTCATCTTTTTCTCTCCCTTCGCCCAGGGAAGTCAGTATTGACTTTGGGGTATTTGAAAATCCCGTATTCCAGGAACTGGGAAGTCCGTTCCCCCCCGTCGAGGTTCCTGCAAAGACCGAGAAAGCAAATCCGTTTATCAGACCCCGATAACCATGGATATCTTAAAATCACTTCAGAATAAAAGCATCCTGACGAAAGAAAGCTCCAAGGAGGTTGCCGATCTCGCAAAAACTTCCGGCAAACCCGCAGAAGAAATCCTTCTGGAGAAACGGCTCGTGTCAGAAGACACGCTGTACGGTTTGAAGGCGGAAGCCCTGGGACTTCAGCTTCGGAAAGTAGACGTGCAGGAGATTTCTTTGAAGGCGCTCGAACTCATCCCAGAAGATTCCGCACGCTATTACAAGATGGTGCCGCTTTCCAGGACCGCAAATGAGCTGGGGGTAGGCATGGTAAATCCCGACGACTCTGGGGCGCAGGAAGCGCTGAAGTTTTTGGCGCGCCAGGGAAATTTTTCATATCAGGTCTCCCTTATTACGCCGACTTCCTTGGAGGTCGTCATGAAGGAGTACCGGAATCTGCGCAGGGAGGTGACCAAGGCGCTTGAAGAACTCGAAGACGAAATGAGTCAGGGATCTGCAAAATCCCAGAAAGCATCAGATGGGTTTACGCGCATCGTGGAAGAAGCCCCCATCACCAAGATGGTGGCCGTCATCCTGCGAACCGCTGTTGAGACGAGGGCGTCCGACATCCATATTGAACCCACTCGCAAGGATCTGCGCGTCAGATTTCGTCTGCTGGGACAGCTTCACTCCTCCCTTATTCTTCCCCTGAGGGTGCACCCCGCGGTGATTGCCCGTATCAAGATTTTATGCAACATGAAGATTGACGAGACGCGCATTCCCCAAGACGGAAGATTTTCCACTGCGGTAGAATCCCAGACCATCGACTTTCGAGTCTCGACGTTCCCGACCTCTCTTGGAGAAAAAGTCGTTATCCGCGTGCTCGATCCCAACGCGGGACTGCAAACATTTGAAGATTTGGGATTGGAAGGAGAAAATCTCACGAAATTCAAGGCCGCCCTGCGAAAACCGTACGGGTTGGTGCTTGTGACAGGCCCCACGGGTTCCGGGAAGACGACGACGCTGTATACGGGACTGAAACTGTTGAATAGCGATGAGGTTAACATCGTGAGCCTGGAAGATCCCGTTGAGTACTTTATCGAGGGAGTGAGCCAGTCCCAGGTGCGTCCCGAATTGGGGTACGATTTTGCCCAGGGGCTCCGTCAGATTTTGCGTCAGGACCCCGATGTCATCATGGTGGGAGAGGTTCGTGACGAAGAAACGGCAACCCTCGTCATCCACGCGGCGCTTACCGGACACGTCGTGCTTTCCACGCTCCATACCAACAATGCCATCGGCGTCATTCCGAGGCTCATTGACATGGGAATTGAGAAATACCTGCTTCCAGCCGCGCTCAACCTTATGGTTGCCCAGCGCTTGGTGCGGCGCCTGTGCACGGAATGCAGGCAGCAGACAAGCATCAAGAAGGAGTTGAACGACATGCTCATGGAAGAGATCAAGAACGCCCCCCCCTCGTTCCAGAAGCGGCTGGCTCCAAAGATTCAGGGAAAGTCGTTCTCCGTGTTCAAGGCCGTCGGATGCAAGAAGTGCGGGGGATCCGGGTATTCGGGCCGCATAGCGCTGTTCGAGGTGCTTACGATGACGGAAAACCTGGAAAATATCATTCTCAAAGAACCCTCGGAAGCGGTCATTAACGAAGAAGCAAAACTGCAGGGGATGATCACCATTTTCCAGGACGGCATCTTGAAATCGCTTGACGGAGTGACTACCATTGAAGAAGTCCTGCATGTGACCGGGCTCGGGGACAACGAAGCCGGAAGAACGGGAAAATAGCCATGGCAAATTCATCATTCGCGAAAGAACTGCTGGATCTCACCATTAAAGAACAGGCCTCGGACCTGCATATTTCCGTAGGCCACCCCCCTGTTCTCCGCGTGTCCGGGCGCCTGGTGCCCCTCGTGAAAAAACCAGTTATCTCTGCCCAAGACGCGGAAGATTTTGCGTTCGCGCTTCTTTCCCAAGAGCAGAAAGGGGAGTTTCTGGCAGAAAAGGAAATAGATTTTTCATACCAGCTGGAAGACAAGGGAAGGTTCCGGGTGAACGTGTTCCGGCAGCGCGGGAACGTTGGATGCGCGCTCAGACTCATCCCCTTCAAGATCCATACCGTAGCCGAACTCAGTCTTCCCCCGATCCTTTCCGAATTCACAAAGGCATCTCAGGGATTTGTGCTCGTGACGGGTCCCTCGGGACACGGCAAGTCAACTTCGTTGGCGGCCCTCATTGAGGAGATCAATCACACAAGGGCCGACCATGTCATTACCATTGAAGATCCCATCGAGTACATCTTTGAAGACGACTTAGCCATCATTGAACAGCGGGAAGTGGGGCAGGATACGAAGAGTTTCGCAAAGGCTTTGCGCGCCACCTTCAGGCAGGACCCGGATATCATCATGGTGGGGGAGATGCGGGATCCCGAAACCATAGCGACCGCTTTGACCGCAGCCGAAACCGGGCATCTGGTATTTGCGACTCTCCACACCAACTCGGCTTCCCAGAGCATTCACCGCATCGTGGATTCGTTCTCTGCAGAACAGCAGGCCCAGGTGCGTTCGCAGTTGTCGGGAGCTTTGCTCGGCATCGTGTCCCAGCGCCTTCTGCCCCGCACAAAAGGAGGACTCATTCCCGCGTGCGAAGTGCTGTTCGCCACGCCGGCAGTCGCAAACCTCATCAGGGAAAACAAGGTGCATGAAATCCCTCTCATTATTGAAACCTCGGCTGACCAGGGCATGATTTCTCTCAACCGATCGCTCTCGAACCTCGTGAAAGCCAGGGAAATTACGTTGGAGAACGCCTTGGCATATTCGCTCAACCCCCTGGAACTGCGCACGCTTGCCCGCGGGTGAACAGGGGTATGAAGTTCAACTACCAGGCACGAGACGAAAAGGGAGAAACGCAGACCGGCGTCATAGACGCTTCTTCGCGAGAGGCCGCGCTGCAGTTGTTGGGGCGGCGGAGCATGTACGTCACGCTCCTTGAAGAAGCCGGAGAAGCTCCGTGGTATTCAAAGCGCATCGCCCTGTTTGAGCATGTCTCGTTCAAAGAGGTGGTGACGTTTTCGCGGCAGATCGCCATCATGTTCAAGTCGCAGGTTTCGTTGGTAGAGTCTCTCCATGTCATTTCCCAGCAGTCTGCGAACCCCGCGTTCAAAGAGAAAATACTGAAAATGTCAGAGATGGTTGAGGGAGGAGCCGCGTTTTCCAGGGTTCTTTCGGAATATCCGCAGGTGTTCTCGTCCTTTTACGTGAATATGGTGAAGTCGGGGGAGGTTTCGGGAAAGCTTGCCGAGGTGCTCGACAAGCTGGCCGATCACATGGAGCGCGAATACGGGCTGATCAGCAAGATCAAGGGAGCCCTGGTCTACCCCATTTTCGTCGTTGTTTTGGCAATAGGAGTGCTTTTCCTTATGGTGTTTTTCGTGGTTCCCAAGCTCACGGAGGTCCTGAAAGAAAGCGGACAGGAATTGCCCGCCATCACAAGGGGCGTGATCGCGTTTACCGCCTTTCTGCAGTCATGGGGCTGGCTCCTGCTCTTGTTTATGATAGCCCTGGGCATCGTGTGGGCAAGGTGGGCCCGCACCCAGGAAGGAAAAGCCGCCATCGGAAAGCTGCTTCTGCGCATTCCCCTCGTATCCCCATTCCTCAAAATGGTGTACCTTTCGCGTTTTGCAGAAAACTTGGCCACCCTTATCGCAGGAGGCATTCCCATCATCCAGTCTTTGGAGATCTCGGCTTCGATCGTGGGCAACTCGGTGTACGAACACATCATAGAGGAATCCAAAGAAGCCATTTCACACGGAACGCAAATAAGCGGCACGTTTCAACGATATCCAAAGGAATTCCCCCCGCTCTTTACCCAGATGCTCGATGTGGGGGAGCGGGCGGGAAACATGGAAGAAACCCTTCTGGCGGTAGCCCGCTTCTACCAGCAGGAAGTTGATCGCACGGTGGACAGCCTGCTCAGCATTTTGGAGCCGGCGCTCCTCATCGTTCTGGGGCTTGGAGTTGGATTCCTTATGGCGGCCGTGGTTCTGCCGTTGTATCAGATAGGCACCACGTGATATCATTGACTCATTGACAAAGGTCGGTGCGAATCAGATAATAAAAAAATACATATGAAAAAACATTCTGGATTTACCCTCATTGAGCTTATGGTCGTGATGGCCATTATCGGCATACTGGCGGCCATTGTTCTCGTGTCGCTCGGTCCCGCCCGTCAAGCAGCCAAAGACGCCAGGCGCCAGTCCGACATTCGGCAGATAGCCACCGCAATGGAGCTTTGCTATGACGATACCACGTGCGCGGCAGGAGCAGAAAAATATCCCTCTAACGCCGTTGCCGACTCGCCAAACGCCATTACGAACATCGATACGGATTCAACCCCCTGTTACATGTGCCCCCTTCCGACAGATCCCACGGACTCTGGAAACCAGCGATATGCCTGGTCTGCGAACAGCACGGTAACCACGAAGTACTGCGTATACACGCAGCTGGAGCGCTCTAGCGTGTGGATTGCCGCTTCGGAAAAAGGAACGCGATTTGATTTGGCCGCAAAACCGGCTACCACGCTTTCCGCGGCGGTAAGCTGCTGGTAAATAATCTCGTTCTGGTATACTCCGTATATCGCTTCGCGCTATACTTTCGTATATCGCTTCGCGCTATAATGAAAACCGATGACACTCTCATTGGTTTTCATTTTTCTTTTCGGTCTTGTCACGGGCTCTTTTCTTAATGCGGTCATCTGGCGCATTCATACTCAGGTACCCGTGTGGCAGGGAAGATCCATGTGCCCTGCATGCCGACATTCGTTGAGCTGGCAAGACCTGATTCCGGTCCTCAGCTTTTTTTTGCTCTCTGGCAGGTGCAGATACTGCGCAACACCAATATCTTGGCAATACCCTCTCGTGGAGATAGCGACCGGAGCCCTGTTTCTTTTAATTTTTAATTTTCAATTCTTAATTTTTAATGAATTCTCAATTTTTCAATTTTTAAAACTTATATATCTTTTAGCTGTTGCGAGTTCGCTCATAGTAATTTTCGTCTATGACCTTAGGCACTTTATCATTCCGGATAAAGTCATCTATCCTACCATTGCACTTACACTTTTCTATACTCTTTTTGTTTGGGTCATTGAACATTGGTCATTGATTAGAAATTTGACATTAGAAATTAGTAATTTTGAACCGCTGATAAATTCAATTGGCGCCGCCATTCTCGCGAGCGCATTTTTCTTTGCGATATACGCATTTTCAAAAGGGACCTGGATGGGATTCGGGGACGTAAAGCTAGCCCTGCTCATGGGTCTGGTGCTTGGGTTTCCCGGCATTATCGTCGCTCTCTTTTTCGCCTTTGTTGTTGGGGCCGTCTTCTCGCTGCTCCTGGTATTTTTTGGAAAGAAACAATGGGAGTCCCAGGTCCCGTTCGGTCCGTTTCTCGTGTTCGGCACGTTCCTCGCGCTCTTTTTTGGATCGCCTATCGTGAACTGGTATCTAAGCATGTTTCTTCCGTAACTCGCATGCGCCTCGCCGTCATCATTCCCACATACAACGAGAAAGACAACATCGAAAGGATCGTTCGCGAGGTTCTTGATCTCGGCATTGTCTCTTTTCTTCTTGTCGTTGACGACTCCTCTCCGGACGGAACCGGAAACAGAGCAGACAAGTTAGCCGCGGCAGATGTTCGGGTTCGGGTTCTGCATCGTCCCAAAAAACAGGGCCTGGGCGCTGCCTATGTTGCGGGATTTCGTTCCGTCATCGGCCTTCCCGCTGAAAAGGTCATTACCATGGACGCCGATTTCTCCCATGACCCGAAAGACATTCCGCGCCTTGTTGCAGCTGCCGCGAACTCAGATATTGTTGTGGGATCCAGGTATATTCCAGGGGGCGCAATTTTGGGATGGGACATGCGGAGAAAATTGTTAAGCTGGGTTGGGACACGCGTTGCCAGGGTTCTTTTGGGTTTAAAGGTACGGGACTGCACGGCTGGATTTAAATGCTACGACAGGCGATTTTTGGAATCGCTTGACTTAAACGCCGTCTCGTCCCAAGGATATGCCTTTCAGGTGGAAATGCTTTTCTTCGCAAAAACACAGGGATACTCCGTCAGGGAAATCCCCATTACCTTTAGGGAACGCACGCTCGGGAAGTCAAAGGTGGACTTGAGAGAAATAGGAACGTTTGCCGTGAGCATTCTCGGGCTTGCCTTCCGCCGCCTGCTTGATTTATAATTAGCGTATAGCTATATTATATCGAACTTTGTTCGATATAATGAGCAGACTATAAAAAGAAAAGGTCGAAGGAAAATAAAGCATCTCTTGCAAAACTCATGAACGCAAATAAATCCATTGTTTCCATTCTCATCGGCGTCGTCCTGGTTGGTGTGGGCGTGCTCGTTGGATACGGAGTTGGGAAAGAACAAGCAAAACTTGCCGGATACCAGAATGTGAGCGAAACCACAGGGGACTTCAATGTTGTGCCGCGCTCCAAGCTCTTCTTGGGCAAATGGACAAACAACGCCGTAGGAAACGTCACAGAGATAACCCCGACCCTTATTACCGTTGAGAAGGACGGCGAAAAGTTTTCGGTGCCCATGACCGAGAACACCAAGGCAGCACGAAAAGTTCTGAATAAAGACGGGGTTTTGGTAGATTCTCCGGACGCCCTCAAACTTTCCGACGTTAAGGTGGGAGATTTCGTCAACGTGGTTGTTTCCGTAAACGACAAAGGAGAACCGACCGCAGAGCGCGTTTTCGTTGTCCCGCTTCCCCCGGGCGCTCCTTCGTAACCTAATCGGGAAACCCGGTAGAAGTTTTCATTATTAACAGCAGCGGAACGATTGTGAACAAATACGTCACCATTTTTGTCTTACTTGCGGTTGCCGTTGGAGTAGGTTTAGTGGTTTGGCAGCCCCAGCTCCTGGAGCGACAACCCCAGAGCGTCAAACTCTATTGGTTTATCCCGGACGGCATGAGGGCAGACCCGAATCTTTTTACCGTATTCAAGTGGGCGCAGGAAGGAAAACTGCCAAACATTAAAAAGATGATGGATAACGGAACATACGGATACTCAATTCCGGTGTTTCCGTCCCACACGCCGACCAACTTTGCCACCCTGTTTACCGGGGCCACACCCCTGGTTCATGGAATAGCAGACGGCCCTATGCATATTGAGGGATTTCCCCTTGCCAAGCCCTCCGCGGCCGGGTTTTCTTCGGTTACCAAGAAGGTGCCTCCTGTCTGGAAGCTTTTTGAGAAGCTCGGCAAGAAGGTAACCCTTCTTTCCGTTCCGGGTTCCACTCCTCCTGAACTGGAACAGGGAATCACGATTCGGGGACGATGGGGAGGATGGGGAGCCGATACCCAGAAAGTCGTTTACGAGCCCAAAGAAAAACTTGCGGAACGCAAGTCGGCGGGAAGAGGGTTCAGGCTTTTCTTCCTGGGGCCGCGCCTCACGGACTTTGTTGATAAAACGGACGCCGCCGGGTGGACGTCGGCTCCCGCGTCCTTTAGCGATGCAAAAGAAGCAACGCTCTCGGCGCACGGATTGTCGGTCTATGCGTACATTTACGACTCCACGGATGACAAGGTTGAAAACTACGACCACGTTCTGTTTTCATTGGACAAGAGCAATCCTTCGGGCTTTGTGAACCTCACGGAGGGACAGTGGAGCGACTGGATGCCCGTTCAGCTGAAGTTCCAGGACTCATCCTTTGATTCCGACGTTAAGATCAAACTCATCAAACTCTGGGGTTCAAGCAATTTCCGGGTAACCGTCCTCTACAACACCCTGAACCGATTCATCACAACGCCCTCGTCCGTCGCCAAGGAGTTGACCGAGAACGTGGGTCCCATGGTTGACTTTGCCGACGACTGGCCGCCCCAGCTTATCTACGAACCCGAAGACAGGCAGACGTTCCTGGACGAGGCAGTAATGTCTCTGGACTGGCACCGGGACGCGGTTCCCTTTATCTTCAAGACCTACAAGCCTGATGTTTTCATTCAGGACACCTATACCCCCAACCAGATGCTGGAAAGCAGGTGGTGGCAGAGAGAGATTGATGCGTCGCGCAAGGAATATGATCCAAAGAATGCGGAGGCCGCCTGGTCAG
Source organism: Parcubacteria group bacterium (assembly GCA_016188735.1). Lineage (GTDB taxonomy): Bacteria > Patescibacteriota > Minisyncoccia > Minisyncoccales > UBA10102 > JACQLT01. Next base: position 10,939 of record JACPHF010000052.1, read on the forward strand.
ACATTCTTAAAATGTATCAGGGTCTGGACGCCATCATCGGGAAGGCCCTCAAGACGGGAGGGAAGGATACGCTCTTTGTCTTGAGTTCTGACCACGGGGTTTGCCCGCTGTACCGGGTCGTGAATCTGAACAACTTGTTTGCCAGTAGGGGATGGCTGAAGTTCACCATAGATCCGGTGACCGGAGAGCCCACCATTGACTGGAAGAACACCAAGGTCATCTACCTGAAGATGGCATACATCTACGTGAATCCAGACGGCCTTGACGGGAACTGGTATCGGGCCTCGGGCCCTCGGTATGAGGCGCTGCGCACGCAGGTCATCAACCTTCTCTCGGTTCTGCAGGATTCAAACGGCGTAAAGCCGGTGCAAAACGCAATTCCTTGGGAGGATGCGCCCCAGTTCTTTGAGCTCCCCATAGACAGGATAGGAGACATTGTTCTGGAAGGGACCCTTGGGTATTTTTGGTCAGAAGAGATGGATGACAGCCTGAACATATATGAAGATCCATTGACCTCTGGATACAAGCAAAGCGTTGACGCAAAAAAGAACGACTGCATGTGGACGCCCTTCGTGATGATGGGGCCCGGCGTGAAAAAAGGAGGCCAGCTGTCGGCTCCCATCAGCAACATAGACCAGCTGCCGACCATTCTGAATCTCATGGGGATTGACATTCCCTCGTATGTTGAAGGAAAGGCGGCCAAAGAGGTAGAGCAATAACCCACAGCATCGCGAGCTTCAGGTAGCGCTCGTGCTCGCGATCCTGTTTTTGGTAACTCAGAGATTAAACAACAAAGCATCTCTCCCCTTCAAAGATTTTGTCGTAAAGACCACGGAAACAAGAAAGGTGTCCGGCCTGTCGGTACAGAGCATAGAGGCTGAAAACAACGGCATCCTCCTTCTTTTGGGGCTTGTCGGCGGAATGAATGAAAGGCTTGCCAGCCTGTACCTGGAAGAAAAGAAGGTGGGCATAGAATCCTTGTTTTTGACGCAGCCCGCTCACTACCCGGGCACCATCACGCGG
>JACPHF010000053.1 GCA_016188735.1 Parcubacteria group bacterium
CGAGAAAAGAGCGTCTGTATTCCATTGCAGGTCAAAGATTGAGCTGAGGCCCGTGATAGAAACACCGGGGAGATAAATAAAGACGACCAAAACAAAGATAACCGCGAGATTGATGATAAGCGCAAATCGCTTTATCTGGTTTTCCTTCATGGATAGTCCTTATCTGAACCGATAGATGTATGCCGCGCTGTTTTCCGCCCAAAGTTCGGCGTTCTGCCGCACATACGCATTCACGTCCTCATTATAGGAAGAAATGTCTTTAAAGTAAACAAGGGAATCGCAGGTTGCCCGCAGACCCTCAATACTGCTCAGGACTGGTTTTACAAGCCGGGTACGCGCGTTGCAGTAGTACTCTACCGCAGAAGGGAAATTGCTGCAGACACGGCCGGAAACGCAGTCCCGGGCCTCAAACTCCCGTTTTTCGTAGCGTATGCCGGCAAGCCGGAGCATATCAAAACCCATAACAAGAATGAGGAAGCCGAGTACAATAAACCGCCAGATCTCTTTCTTCGGAAAAATCCTGTGGAGCATGACAAAGAAGTTTGCGGACAAAAGAGCAAGTAATGGTAAGAGCTTTACCATAAAGATTCGGGGCTCTAGGGGCTCGGCATAGGAAGCGAGAAGGAAAAAGGGCGCAAACATGCTCAAGAGAATTTTGTTTGAGCCCTGCGATAATTGAAACAGGGCAAAAACAGAAAGAAAAGAAAGAATGGGGGCGGCGTTAAAAAGCGTGCTGGCCACGTGAAGAAAATCTTTTGAGGACACGCCTCCGAACTGCAAAAAGTTAACGCGGAAAAATTCCAAGGGCGCGTAGACAAAACTCCCGTACGCAAGAGAGTCGGCCAGAAACTCCAAAGGAAGAGCGATGATAAACAAGGGAACCAACAGGCGCACAAGCAGATTATGTCTTGTGAACGGAATGAGGAGCAGGATGAGAAACACGAGGTCAAAGCGGACGAGAAACGCAAGCCCGAATAAAACTCCTGACACCAGCGTGCTTCTGCTGTCCTGCTTTAGCCAGAAGAAAAAACCCAAAAGAAACAGGAACATGCCGGGAAGATCGGACAAGGGAGAGGTCTGAAATACAAGCATCCACCAGGAGAACCCGAAGGCAAGAGCCGCAAACAAAGCCGGCAGCCGACTCCGGAAAAGCCGGAGCGAGAGGGCATAGAGAAGAAGGGCTGTTCCGATATGGAAAAGCACCATGAGAAACCTTGCTGCCAGAAGGTGCGGCGGGATGACGAGAGAAACAAAAGGCGAACGAATCGGGGGAATATAGATTTCTCCTCCGGTGAACAGAGACCTGGAAAAAGTCAGGTACTGGAACGAGTCAAAATCAACAAGCTGAAAAGGAAGGCTTCTGACAAAGTTTCCAAGAGCAAGAACGCCTACAAGCAGAAGGACGAGAAAAAAGCCTAGGCGCATCATTACCGCAGGGCCTTGTATTGGAAGCCCTTCACCTGGGCCGAGAGACAGCGCTCGTCCTTATTGCCTTCCACGAGAGACGGCAGATCGCACCCCTCTGAAAACAGGTCGAGTTTGTTGTTCCCCTCCTGCAGCTCAAACGGGAAGCCGACTCCCTCGTAGGTTAAACCGGGATGGAGCGTAATCGTCTGGAGTTTTTTCTTGTTCTGTTCCACCGTGAACGTTCTGTCTTTTGCGTAACTGACTGCGTCAAAGCTGACGAACACCCGCTGGGGGTTCAGGGTGAATATCTGAATATCGGCTGACGTGCTCATCCACCGAATGCCCGGCTCGGATCCTGCCTCGGGATAGAAACCGTTATAGCGGATAATTCCCTGTTCCGGAATCTGTTTTTTGGGAATAAGCTTGATGTCCTTGAAGGCGAAACTTATGCATCTTGGGTCGTCGCGGCCGGCAATACCGCATGCGTCCTTTGATGAAAACGTGATGTTGTTGTCTCCTTCTTCCAGTCCCTTGAGTTCCACGTACATATCGGAATACTTGTTGGAGAACGAAACCGTCTCAATTGTTTGATCGTTGAGCAGTATGTCAAGAGATCCCTGTTCCGGGAAATGCTTGGCGGAAAACGCCAGAATGGTAGACGCCTCGTCCAGCTTTCCTTCCGGAACAGAGAAACGGATGACTGCCGAACGCTCTATCCAGCGGTAGACGCCATCGTCTCCCTCTTCGTTTTTGTACCACCCGTCTCCGAGAGAAAGAAATGGTTGTTCTTTGTGGCGAGAAAGTTTTGCCCCGTCTATTTTATCGATCCGCGGGGACTGGGCCGCATTGGTTTCACCCGTCAGAAAGGGTTCAAAAAGAGGCACGAATGTACTATCATAGAACGTAGCGTATTTGATACGGTAATGAAGAAGAATGGTCGGAATGAGGGACTGCACGTCCTGAGACAGAATGGAGGGGCCAATAATACTGAACACTTCGCTGGAAACATTCTTGTCAAAGCCGGCCTCGCTTGGCGGTATCTCCAGGACGGCAAATTCCGCATTCTCGGCAAAGAAATCCGGGTAGGCCCCGCGCACCCCGAGGAAACTGTTTTTTGAGCCTGCCGAGGCAATAAGAATGAAAAGAACAGCCAACGCAAGAATCTCCAGAATTAAGGGATTCTTTCGCAGAAAACCATTGTTACCAAAAAAATGAATGGCACCCTTGAATCTTCTCATAGGAATAGTATACACCCTGCCTCTATGAGTATCAATGTCCAGAGCGTGTTTCTTCTTGCCCTGACCGTAGCGGGAGTAGCCTACCTTACCAATCCCGTTATCATTGTACTGTTTTTCCTGTTTTTTGTCATTCCAGGGTTCGTGCTCGCGGAACTTCTGCCCTTTCGCCAACTCCCCCTTGAGGTCAGACTCATTGTGAACGTGAGCATCGGCATTGCGCTTGTGCCCTTGGCCACGTGGCTCTTTTCAATATTTTCCATTCCCTTAACGCAGGCGACCGTCATTATATTCTCGGCTCTTTTTGCGGCAGCCGCGACCAGAATCTTCCGATTCTCAGGTTTTAAGATAGAAAAACGCCTCCAGGGCCTGGAAATTCTCCTGATCGCCATTCTCTTTCTCGCGCTCTTCTCAAGGCTCTTTCCCATACACAATCTTCAAATCCCCTTGTTCGCAGACCCGGCTCTCCAGGGAATGATAACGAAGCTCATGCTCGTGCACCA
>JACPHF010000013.1 GCA_016188735.1 Parcubacteria group bacterium
TATACCATCTCCCGCTCGTTTGACCTTGGGGCTTCCAGGCGGGAAAACCCGTCTGCGGTATTCACGTATCCCCGCACGTCTTCCCGCATCGGATGGATCAAAGCGGTGATGCGGGCATCCCGGTCGATGCCGGGCGTATTTTCATATCCGAACAAACCGGTTATCGTCGGGTAGACGTCGCGCTCAAAGGTCACGGCAAGCTGAGACAGAGACGCTAAAACGGCATTGGCGTCTTGCGCGTTGAGTCCGTTCCACCAGTCGTCTTCAATGTAGAAGTAGAACTGCGGACTTATCTTGCGCAAGGTAGCCGTAACCTCGCTTCTCTTTGAAACGTCGTATGTGGTATCAACGAAAAACTTCTGCCGCTGATCAAGAACGTCGGCCGAAACAACAAGTGGCTGCCCGATAACAAAAACCGCGGAGATAAAAAAGATTGTGCGGAAAACAAACCTCATTGCTTCCATCGTACCAAACAACGCGTGAAACGCAACTTATTGATATGAAGGAACGAGGCGATGCAGCGCATCAACCAAAGATTGGGTGTCGGCTCGCGCCAGGCCTTCTTGCAGATGCCTCAGCCCTTCTGTCAGCGACGCGGCATCCAAAGACGGAAGCTTTGCTATGAAAATCTTCTGGTGCTGAGTGGCGCTGGTGCCCTCTTCGGCGCTCAATGCTTCTTCAAACAGCTTCTCTCCCGGGCGGATGCCGGTAAATACGAATTGGATATCGCGATCTGCTTCCAGGCCGGAAAGACGAACCATTTCCCGGGCCAGATCCACGATCTTCACGGGACTGCCCATATCAAGCACGAATACCTCTCCGCCCTTTCCCATGGCAGAAGCCTGCATCACAAGCAGGCATGCTTCGGGATTTGTCATGAAATACCGCTTCATTTCAGGGTCGGTAATCTTTACGGGCCCTCCCCGTTTGATTTGTTCCCGGAAAAGCGCGACGACATTTCCCCTGCTGTCCAGCACATTCCCGAAGCGCACCGCAACAAAACGGGTATTGCCCTTTCCCGAGAACTCCTGGCAGATCATTTCTCCCACGCGCTTCGTAGCCCCCATGACCGAAGTCGGGTTAACCGCCTTGTCGGTGGAAATATACACGAAACACTCGATCCCGAGCTTCCCGGCAACTCCTGCAACGATCCTGGTACCCACTATGTTTGTTCGCACGGCTTCAGCGGGATCCGCCTCCATCAAGGGCACGTGCTTGTAGGCCGCGGCATGAAACACAATATGCGGCTGCCATTGCCTGAATACGCGCTCTATTTTTTGCTCATCTGTAATATTGCCCACACATGAGACAATGCGCATGTTGGGAAACCGCTCATTGAGCTCTTGGGTAAGCATGAAAATCCCGCTCTCATCCTGATCAAGGAGCACAACGGCCGAGGGCGCGAATGTCGATACCTGACGGGCAAGCTCAGAACCAATGGAACCCGCGGCTCCGGTTATGAGCACGGTTTTATTGCGAAGAAAACGAGAAAGGGCATCCGTATCCAGGGAAACCACCTCTCTTCCGAGAAGATCCTGCACCTGCACATCCCGCACGTCTGCAAAGGAAATCTTTCCGTCAAGAATCTCGCCTACGGAGGGCAGCACTTTCATGGTCTCGATTGTAGCTTCACGCCCCAGTTCCACCGCCTGCCTGATGACAGAAGAAGGAGCGGAAGGCATTGCAATGATAATCTCCTGAATGCCGTACTGCTTGGCGACAACGGGAATGTCTCGCACCATTCCCACTACGCGCACGCCGTGAATGGCAAGCCCCTGCTTTGCCTTGTTGTCATCCACCATGCATACCGGCATATACTTTTTCTGGCCGATCTGCATGCTCCTGAGCAGCTGTTCTCCAGCGTCCCCTGCTCCAACGATAAGAACACGTATCCTGGCTCCACTTCCATTTCCCAAAGAGATATTTTGGGCGATGCGTTTTGCCATGCGTATGGCTCCCGTAAAGAAGAATGTCAACACGTATCCCACGAGAAGCGTAGATCTGGGAAGCTCTGCGAACACTCTCACGCTCTGGACGCTTACCGCAAGAATGGTGATCAGGAGGAAACTGCCGGTCACGGCATACCAAAGCACAAGCACGTCTCTTGTGCCCACGTGGCGCCAGGAAAAAGAGTATAGGCGTGCCCATAGAAAGACGGAGATGATGACGGCCCAGCCGAGCACGATCATGACGGGAAGCGTCTGGTAAAGATGCTGCCGGGGAATCAATCCGTCAAACCGCAAGAAAAAAGCAAGAAAGAATGCGAGCGCGATGGATCAATGGACGCGGCGTCTCCCAGGGCAAAGAATAGTGTTCTTGAAATCATGAAAGTTGCCGTATGCTTTCTCGGAGAATTTTGATCACCGTGCGCTGTTCTTGAGGCTTCAACACCGAAGAAAACGGCAGGGCAATTGTTCTGTCTCCAACCCATTCTGTGCGAGGAAGACGTCCGCGTTTGAACCCGAATGCCCGGCGATAGAACGGCTGCAAATGAATCGGCTCAAAGTAGGTACTGCACTGCACTCCCTTTTTCGCCATAAGCTTCATAAGTTTGTCCCGATGAGGTCTCTTGAAAGGAGGAGCAAGCATGACGACGTATACAAACCAGCTTCGCTGCGAGGCAGGCCCGCCCGCCTCGCTACGCGAAGCGTTGCGGGTGGGGAGAATAATTCTTTTTTCT
>JACPHF010000003.1 GCA_016188735.1 Parcubacteria group bacterium
CTCCGCGGAGGGCACGTACGCTAGCTTGCTGCAAACCAACGCCCAATTCCGGGCCATGGCGAGAGAGCTAAAAAATCGATAAATACATGAATACAAAACGAGGCAAAATCATAGGCATTATTCCCGCGCGGCACGATTCCGTACGTCTTCCGGGCAAACCATTGATAGAAATCGCGGGTAAAACACTCGTTCAGCGTTCATGGGAACAGGCCATGCAGGCCCGTTTGCTCGATACGGTTGTAGTGGCAACCGATGACGAACGCATAGTCAAGGCGGTAGAATCCTTCGGGGGCGAAGCAATGATGACCTCCGGAGAACACCAAACCGGCACCGACAGGGTGGCAGAAGCCGCCCGGCACTTCCCGGAAGCAGAAGTTATCGTGAACGTTCAGGGAGATCAGCCCCTTGTTCCTCCGGAAGCCATTGATGCCGTGGTACGGGTGATGAAGAACGATGCGGGTATTGAGATAAGCAATCTGGTTGCCAGGGCTTCCAAACAAGACGCCGGGAATTCGAGCATCGTAAAAATAGTGCAGAATAAAGAAGCATCGTAAAAATAGTGCAGAATAAAGAAGGTTTTGCAATGTATTGTTCAAGATCTCCCATTCCCTACCCGCGGAATGAAGAGTATTGCGCCTGGTACAAAATTATGGATGTGTATGGGTTCAGGCCCGCTGCCCTGCAAAAAATAGCTGCTTTGTCGCCCACACCCTTGGAAAAAGCAGAATCCGTGGAACAGCTGCGCATTTTAGAATACGGCTACAAAATCAAGTTAGTAGAGACTCCGTATGATTTTATTGGCGTGAATACGCCAGAAGACCTGGAGAAAGTAAGGGCGGTATTCAACCATGGGAAAAACTAAAGCAATAAAACTTCTTGTGTTGGACGTAGACGGCGTTCTCACGGACGGCAAGCTGTATTTGGACGCGGACGGGGCGCGAGAGATAAAATCCTGGCATGTGCGAGACGGCATGGGCTTGCTGTTGGCGCGGGAAGCCGGCATCAAAACGGTGTTCTTGAGCGGGAGAGAGAGCGGAGCCATCAGAAAACGCGGAGGAGAGCTGCGTGTTGACTATATGATTCTCGGTTCCAAAGACAAAGAAGGAGATCTCGCGGAGATTTTGAAAAAAGAAGGCGTGGGTCTCCACAATGTCTGTTTTATCGGAGACGACGTGCAGGATTTGCCGCTGCTCCGCAAGGTTGGATTTAGCGCGGCTCCCAACAACGCCGCCCCCGTAGTGCGGAAACACGTGGACTATATCTCGGAAAAAAACGGGGGAGAAGGCGCGGTGCGGGATATCGTGGACTACATTCTGGAAACACACCAGGGATTGAAAGACATCACCGAGCGTCTCTTTGCCATAGAAGACGAGATGGATCTCTTTGGCAAAAAGATAGCGGGCGTATTCTTCTGGGAACTTCTGCGCGCAGGCACGCAGAGAAAAATCTTAGGCGAGGCAGAGGTGTTTAATAGGAAAGAATCTTTGAGCAAGCGCCAACTGAGTTCTTGGATCAAGGTAGGATTTCACGTGATATGGAATACGCTGTTCCATAACCCTTTTTTCGCTTCCCGCGCCAACGTTCTTTTCTTTGGCATGTATCGAAGGAGGTTCCAGCAAGACGGGTTTTGGCACGACATCTACTGCGATCCCTTGATAGAGCAGCTTGAAAAAGAGGGTTTGCGGTGCTGCATGATTGAACGCCCCCCATTTGGAAGACCGATTCCCCGGCCCATCAAAACCAGGCACGTGTACTACTTTGATTTCATTGAGGCGTGTTTTCTCGGAGCCCGGCGTCTCGGGTTCTGGCGCGTTCGTTTAACAGAAGATGAACGCTCCTTCTTAACGACGCTCCAAGACAAGCTCAATGAAGAGTTTGGGGTCCGGCTCGATCTTCAGCGCGACCTTGTGGCGGAATTAGAAAAGCAGAAAATTCTTCTGCCTTTTTACAAAGCTCTTCTTGTAAAGATTGCTCCGAAGGCAGTCGTTGTGGTGAATCTCCCGGGGCACAGGGCACTTGTGAAAGCATGTAGGGAAGTTCGTATACCCATCATTGAGTTGCAGCAGGGGGCTACCCACAAGTATAGCCTGGAACATTCCTACGAGGGAGAAAAACGGAAAAAATATATCGTCCCGGACTATTTCTTCACATTTGGCGACTATTGGAAGCGCTCGGTATCATTCCCGCTGCCTTCAGACAGAATGCCGAGCGTAGGGTTCCCGTACTATGAGCAGGAGTTGGAGCGGTACAAAAACACGGAGCGAAAGAAACAGATACTTTTTCTTTCCCAGCCCATGTTCGGCAAACACATGTCCCAGTTCGCGCTTGAACTTGCCAGAGAGCTGAAAGAGACTTGGCACATTGCATACAAGCTGCACCCAGAAGAAGAGGGTCCCACATGGCAAGAGTTATATTCTGCCCTTGCAAAGGCCGGTATTGAAGTCGTGCGTGACAAAGAGAAACCGCTCTACCAGATGCTCGCGGAGTCCCAGGTTCAGGTAGCGGTTAGCTCAACGGCAACATACGAAGGATTGGGCTTTGGTCTGCACACCTATCTTCTCGACATTCCCGGGGTAGAGGCGATGGGACATCTTCTTGAGACGGGATACGCGCGTCTCGTGGGTTCTGTTGGAGAAATGCGGGATCTGTTGGCAAAGCAAGAAGAGAGAAAAGCGTGGAGCGGAGAAGAATTCTTCAGAAAAAATTCGCTTAACCGCATGGTAGAATTCATACACAACATAGCTTCTTTACGAAGATGAAATGGTGCATTATCGTGAACGACGCTCCGTTTTTGATGGAGTTTCTCGGCAAGCTCTCTAGCCGTTTCATAGAAGATGGAGATGAGTGCATGCTGGCGTTCGACAACAAGTTTGCAGAGCATGCAAAGACAAAGTATTTTCCAAAACACGTGCAGAGCGTTTCTAAGGTAGATTGGTGTCGCGAACACTACGATGCCTTGCGCAAAGATTATGATAATCTCGACTGGCGTCCGCTCTACGCAAACTTTGATCGCATGGAGCATTGGCTGTGGGGATATCGGGAGTCGGCAAGGCGTCTCTCTCAGGACTACCAGTTTTTTGAATATGTGTGCCAGACGGAGCGGCCCGACGCGATTCTCTTTGAAACTCCGAGCGGAGTGGCTGCCCTGGTTGCCTATTCTTTGTCGTTGAAGTACGGCATTCCGTATCTCGGCATCATAGATTCCCGTATTGCGGAACGCCTTGAGGTGCGCGACACCGAATACACGGATAGGCGATACCAACAAACCTACGGCGCGCTTCGCATGGAAGATATTTCCAAAGAAGAACTGCAGTTCGCAACCCGTTTTTTGCGTGGTTTTCTCTCGCACGATCGGCTCCCGTCGTATTACGGAACCGGCAAGATTCGCTTCACAATCCTGGGATACGTGAATCACTATGCCAGGCGCTTGCGAGAAATTGGAAGGTCGTTGTGGCGCTACTTTTGGGCACGAAAGCAGTTCCATGCCGTTGATTTTGAAAGCGAAAACCGTTTGCGGGTCGCCCTGAGAGCTCCAAAAACCGTCATCGTTCGACAGTTCCGCATCGCATTTCAAAAACACTTCTACGGCAAACCGGATCTTCAGGAAGAGTTCTACGTTTTCCCTCTTCATGTGCAGCCGGAGGCCTCTACGTCGGTGCAAGCCATGGCGTATTCCGACCAGGCTGCCGCAATCCGGAACATTGCGTTTACTCTTCCATTTCCCGCAAAGCTTTATGTGAAAGAGCATCCCATTGCCGTTGGCATGAAACCCAGCTCGTTCTATCGGAAAATTCAAAATATTCCGAATGCGCAACTTATTGCGCCCCAAGAAAGCATGCCGGAGCTTATCCGCAATTCGCAGGGAGTAATCACATTGACGGGGACGGTAGGCATGGAAGCCGTTATGGCAGGCAAGCCAACGTACGTGTTGGGAAATGTGTTTTACGAATATCATCCGCTGTGCCGCAAACCCAAAAGCATCGACGAATTGCGCGAGTTTATACGTGCGGACCGCAGAAACGGCGTGCCGCGCGAGAATCTAAAACAGGACAACATCAGGTTTATAGTGTCGTATCTGCGCAATACCATCCCGGGAAGCGTTCCGGCTGCGGTCGCGGATCCGGACACAAACAACTATCAGCAAATTGCCCGCGACCTGCGGCGTATCGCCCAAATGCGGAAAAGTTCTTGGAGATAAAAGCGGATGGACTTCTTCGTTTGAGCGTGATACGAAGGATAGAGGAATATGAAAAGGCGTGTTTCGCGAAAAGAACCTTTGGTATACGTTGGCATGGCAGCCGACTTTATTCACCACGGCCATGTACATATTATTGAGGAGGCGCGAAAGCTGGGAAAGGTTGTGGTTGGATTATTGACCGATGAATATGTTCCGAATCTCAGGAAACTTAAACCCGCATTTGTCGTTCATGGAGACGATTGGAAGACGGGCGTGCAGAGAGAAGCCAGGGCGCGGGTGATCAAGGTCCTGAAGGGATGGGGCGGAAAATTGGTGGAGCCCGCATACACGACGGGCATTTCTTCCGGTGAACTCATTGCATATGCGGCGCAGACGGGCATTTCTGCCACAGAGCGCATGGCTCGTTTGAGGCGCGCGCTGGAAGTAAAAGACCTGGTGCGCATTCTTGAGGCGCACAGCGGATTAAGCGGTCTCATCGTGGAGAAGGCCAAAATCATAAAACAAGGAAGAACGGTGGAATTTGACGGGATATGGGAAAGCAGTTTAACCGACTCTGCTTCAAAAGGAAAGCCGGATATCGCCGTCGTGGATATGCATTCCAGGCTGCAAACCATCAATGAGCTTTTGGAAGTCACGACCAAGCCCATCGTGGTGGACGGAGACTCGGGCGGACTCATTGAGCATTTTATATTCACCGTAAAGTCGGCGGAGCGGCTTGGCATCTCGTCTCTCATCATTGAAGACAAGATAGGGAGCAAGCGAAATTCGCTCTTTGGCACGAGCGTCAAGCAATTGCAGGACACCCCAAAGAATTTTTCAGAGAAAATCACGGCAGGGAAACGGGCCCAGGTTTCGGATGACTTCATGATTATTGCCCGCATTGAGAGCTTGATCTTGGATATGGGTCAGAAGGACGCTTTGAAACGCGCCCATGCGTATATTGAAGCCGGGGCAGACGGCATTCTCATCCACAGCAAGGCAAAAACTCCGGGAGAGATATTTTCATTCTGCAAAGAATACCGCAAGTTCCGCGCGCAGGCGCCCCTTGTTGTCGTTCCCACCACGTACAGCCAGGTGAGCGAAGACGCGTTGCGGAGAGCCGGGGTACGCATGGTGATTTACGCCAACCATCTCCTGCGAGCCTCCTACCCCTCCATGCGCAAGGCCGCAGAGACCATTCTTCGATACGGACGAGCAGCGGAAGCGAGCAAATATTGTCTTCCCATAAAAGAGGTATTGAATCTCATTCCTTACGAGAATTCTTCTTCTTAACGATATGCTGACCGCGAAAGAACTTCTCGACGTGTTGAATAAACATGATATTCGATTTCTCACCGGAGTGCCGGACAGCGGACTCAAGGATTTTTTGGTGTATCTGAACGATCAGAAGAACGTTGCGCACGTGAGGGCCGCGAACGAAGGGCAGGCAATAGGCATTGCAGCGGGCCATCATCTTGCAACCGGCAAGATGCCTCTTGTCTATCTCCAGAATGCGGGGCTGGGAAATACCGTAAATCCCATCACATCGCTTGCGGATACGGCGGTCTACGGCATTCCGATGCTCCTGTTTGTTGGTTGGAGAGGGGAGCCCGGCAAAAAAGACGAGCCGCAGCACTCAAGGATGGGCCAGATTACTTGTCAGCTTCTTGATCTCATGGACATTCCGTACGAGATAGCCGAAGCAGACCTGAGTGGTTTTGAGGCGCAGATTGAACGGCTCAAAACACAAGGGCTTCAGGAGAGCAAGCCAGTTGCGCTGGTATTCAGGAAAGGATCATTTGCAGAAGAACAGCAGATGGCAGAACCTCCGGGCCTGAAGCGCCAGGAAGCCCTGGAGATTCTTGCAGAGAAGATCGGAAGCGGCCTCATCGTGTCTACGACAGGAAAAACTTCACGGGAGCTTTTTGAATTGCGAGATGCGAAACAAGAAGGGCATGAACGCGATTTTCTGGTCGTGGGTTCCATGGGCTGCGCCTCCATGGTTGGTTTGGGCATTGCCCTTTCCAGGAACGGAATGGTGTATGTATTTGACGGCGACGGATCGATTCTGATGCACATGGGAGCTCTGCCTACCATTGGGCATTATGGGCCCAAGAACTTCTGTCACGTGCTCTTGGACAATGGAGTGCATGAGAGCACGGGGGGCCAGGAATCAATCTTTCGCGCTTCAGGATACGGGGACGTGCGATGCGTGCGTACAAAAGAAGAATTGAATGCAATTGATCTGAAAAGCATGAAGGGACCTGCTGCCCTGATCGTGAACGTGGCGCCCGGTTCCCGCAAGGACCTTTCACGTCCTTCTTCGCAGAGCCCCGTTGACCGCAAAAAAGAGTTTATGAATTTCATTCAAACATCTCATGCCTGAAGAGTTTTTCGGTACAGGAAGCGTTGTGCAGCTTCGAAAAATCCTGGAAAGCGAGAAGCCGGGCAAGATTTTTTTGGTTTTCGGAAAGGGAGCGTATGAAAAAAGCGGAGCCGAAGCCGCACTATCGCAGCTTCTGGCCGGCATAGACGTCTTTCGGTTTTCCGATTTTGAAGAGAATCCAAAGATTGAAGACGTGAGAAAAGGCATTGAGCAGTTTCGTTCTTTTGAGCCCGATCTCGTGCTTGCCTGCGGAGGCGGAAGTGCTCTTGATATGGCAAAGTCAATAAACGTCCTGGCTGTCCAGGAAGGGGATCCCTTGGATTTTGTGCTCAAGAAAAAAGAAATAATACGTTCTCCAAAACCCTTGGTGGCGGTTCCGACGACGGCTGGCACGGGAGCAGAAACGACCCATTTTGCCGTGATCTACGCGGGAAAAACAAAATACTCGCTCGCCCATCCCTTCGTCTCGCCTAAATATTCCATTGTTGATCCTCAATTTACATTTTCTCTTCCCGCAGCAATCACGGCCTCAACCGGAATGGACGCGTTGGCCCAGGCGATCGAATCCTTTTGGAGCAACAAGTCTACGGAAGAATCAAAAGGATATGCGAGAGAGGCGATTTCGCTCATCCTGCCCAACCTCGCTGTTGCGGTGAGTGCCCCGACCCCCGAAGCACGAGGCGCAATGAGCAAAGGCGCGCACGTAGCCGGCAAAGCAATCAACATTTCTTTTACCACGGCATGCCACGCCATTTCCTATCCCATCACGTCGTATTTCGGAGTTCCGCACGGGCACGCGGTCGCTCTTACGCTGCCCGGTATGATTCTTTTCAACAGCGAAGTTGACGAGAATACCGCAAACGACGTCAGGGGACTGGATTACGTAAAAAACATGATGCAAGAACTCCTCGGTCTTTTGGGGGCAGAGGACGCGGTTGTTGCGAAAGAAAAACTGGAACGCCTAATGGATGACATAGGCCTTGAACGCAACCTCTCCAAACTTGGAGCAGGATCGGCAGAGAGTCGCCAGCTCATTGTGGAACACGGGTTCAACCCCGAGCGCGTGAAAAACAACCCCCGTATCCTTACCGCAGAAGCCCTTCGCTTCATTCTGAAAGAAATCACATGAAAGCAGTGATTCTTGCTTCTGGCATTGGAAGCCGTCTCCGTCCCTTTACCAATGAGAATCCAAAAACCCTTGTTCAGGTACGGGGGAAGGAGCTTTTGAGCCGCATTCTGGATACGCTTCTGGAGCACAATATTACAGACATTGTGTTCACGACCGGGCATATGGAAAAAAATCTCAAGGCGTTTATGGAAGAGCGTTACCCTTCTCTGCACCCGGTATACGTCAGAAACCCCGACTACGAAACCACAAACTACATTTACTCAATGTGGCTTGCCAGGGATGCCAT
>JACPHF010000004.1 GCA_016188735.1 Parcubacteria group bacterium
TTCAAGAAACACATGCATCTTGCCACCGGCATCATCCAGGACGCTTCGGGAAGCCTGCGGGTCCTCTGGTTCAATCAGCCGTATATCACAACAACGCTCAAGAAGGGTGAACGCGTGTGCCTCACAGGGAAGATTTTGCGCGACAAGCAGGGTCTGTATCTGTCGAATCCCGCGTATGAACTGCTTGACGGCAGGGAACGCCTGCACACGGGCAGGATCATCCCCATCTATCAGGAAACAGCGGGAGTTTCTTCAAAATGGCTCCGCCGCATCATCTGGGACGTCATCAAAAGTGTGCCGAAAGAAGACGTTCTCCCCAGAACCATCGTGCAAGAACGCGGTCTTCTTTCTTTTTCAGAGGCGCTTTACGAAATGCATTTCCCTTCAAATCTCAAACGCATAGAACAAGCGCAGATGAGATTCGCATTTGAAGAATTGTTCGTCATTTCCCTGTTCGTGCTTTCAGAACGCAAAAAGTTGGCTCGCGTAAAAGCGCACATGATCCCATTGAATAAAGAGCTTATGGCTCGTTTTACCAAGTCCCTTCCGTTCCGGCTTACCGACGCCCAGAAGAAAGCGGCATGGAACATACTGAAAGATTTGGAAAAACCCAGGCCCATGAACAGGCTCCTGCAGGGAGACGTGGGATCGGGAAAAACAGTAGTGGCTGCCATGGCGGCCCTGGCCGCCGCAAAAGCGGGACTGCAGACCGTATTTATGGCGCCCACCCTCCTTAGCACGTTCAAACTTCAAGTAGGATTGCTCACCGGAAAAACCGACCAGTATATATCTCCAAAGCTTCCCAAGGAACCCATTGAAATCTCAAGAACAAAGCTCATGCAGAAGACGCTACAGGGAGACATTGATGTTCTCATCGGCACGCAGGCGCTTATCCAAGACAGGGTGAAATTCGGAAAGTTAGCTCTCGTCGTCCTGGACGAACAGCACCGGTTTGGCGTAAATCAGAGGGCGCCTTAACCATATACGGCGATCTTGATCTGACGCTTCTTGACGAAATGCCCCCTGGCCGCAAAGAAGTGGAAACGCGCATCATCGCCCCAGAAGAACGCAGCGATGCATATCGCTTTATCCGCAAGCAGGTCTCGCTGGGACGGCAGGCGTTTGTCATCTGCCCGCGCATTGATCCTGACGAAGGAGCCGAAACGAAAACCGTGAAAGAGGAATATGAAACGCTGTCCAAGAAGATATTTCCCGATCTTGCGATCGGAATGCTCCACGGAAAAATGGCTCAGAAAGAAAAAGAAAATATCATGAACCGGTTCCGGCGGGGGAAAATAGACATTTTGGTTTCTACATCCGTGATAGAAGTCGGCATTGATGTTTCCAACGCCTCGGTTATCGTCATTGAGGGAGCGGAACGCTTCGGATTGGCCCAGCTTCATCAGTTCCGCGGCAGGGTGGGCAGGGGAAAGCATCAGTCCTTCTGCTTCCTTTTTTCAGAATCGTCCTCGGGAAAAACTCGCCTGCGCTTACGGGCAATCCTGGAATCAAAGAGTGGCTTTGAGCTTGCGGAGAAAGATCTTCGGTTTAGGGGCCCCGGAGATTTTGCGGGCATAAAGCAATGGGGCATACCGGATTTTGCCATGAATCAGCTTGCCAATCTTGCGCTCGTCGGGCAGGCTCGGGAAGCGGCGACCGCCGTATTGGAACAAGATATCGCCTTGCGCTCCCATCCTCTTTTGGCTTTTAGGATTCAAGAGCTGCGAGACAAACTCCATCTGGAATGATTATCTCTGCTTGCGGTATTTCGGGGTTGTCCAGAACCCCATGTATTTTCCAAACAGCAACCTTGTCTGGGCGTCCAGCGCAGGGAAAGAGCTGAAAAAAAGCATTATGACGGGCATGAATGCCCACTGCAGGAAAAACAGGAGAAGTCTGAATTTTCCGAGATTGGGCTTGTGCTGAGGAAGAAGGTTGATGCTCAAAAACGCGGAAAAAACCAGCCCGACCATGCCGAACGTCAGCACGCGCGAGGTGAACCTTGGAAGGTTGTATGAAAGAAGGGACTGGCCAAAATCAGGCCCTCCAAGCAACAGAGGGAGCCAGCCGAGCAGGAATATGAGAATTGGAGCCGTTGCCCAGGACCAGTGGCCCTCGATAAGTTCCATGGCCAGGGAAAATTTCTTTTGAAAGGGGATGGTGCG
>JACPHF010000054.1 GCA_016188735.1 Parcubacteria group bacterium
GGATATGCGCAGCAGGGGCTTGGGGAAGGGAAGGGAGACAACACCTCCTTTCCGCCTTCTTCGTCGAAAGGGGAGATCGTCACCTCCTTTCTAATAAAATCATATCGCATGCCAATACACCCCGTCAATGACGATTGACCGGGTGCCTTGTTTTTGATACATTCAAGTTTATGGATTCGAGCTTTATTATTCGACTTACCCTTGGATTATACCGGGTAACCGAGGTCTTTTTTAAAAATCCAGCTTTGCGCCGCACAACTGAGGAATCGGCAAGCCGTCTTCTCGTAAACCTCATTCTTGTATCTGAAGGGAGGGGGAATGGTGAGGCGGTTTTCCGCGCCTTAACCGAGTTAGAAGTGCTTTTGGCCTGCCTTCAAGACATGAAGCGCTTGCGGGTTATCAACGACAGGAACTTTGTTGTTCTGGAGCGGGAATACGCCAAGGTACGAAGGTTTTTGACCCGAACTTCGCTTCAGCGGGCACCTTCGCTCGGGCAGACCCCTTCTGTATTTAATCCCAAGGGGCTTAATGGCCGACAGGAGAAGATGCTTGAGATCCTGAGGTACAAAGAAAAGATTCAGGTCTGGGAGTTAAAGAAGCTTCTTCCCGACGTTACCAAGCGCACCTTGAGGCGGGATGTGGACGATTTGCTCAAGCGCAATCTTGTTGTCCGGGAAGGGGAGTGGAACAACATATTCTACAGGATAAACGGCGAAACGGTTTCAAAACAGCAGATTCCTGTGGAAAAAGTGTTAGGAACAGTAGGACAAAGGTAGGACATTGCTATAATAGGGTAGGACAATGGTTCGACAGCTCACCATAAATATGAAAGAAAGGTTCAGCAAGGCATACGACGAACACGTTTCAAGCATCTACCGGTTCTGTTACCTGAAGGTAGGCTCCAGGGATATTGCGGAGGATTTGTCTTCCGAGGTGTTCCTGCGTTTCTGGAAACAGCTCAACAGTTCCCGCATTGACAATGACAAGGCCTTTTTATACGGCATTGCCCGGAACGTCATAGCAGACCACTATCGGAAAAGGCATACCCCCTCGGTTTCTTTAGAGGGAAATGTGCTTAATATAGCCGCAGACCCATATTTAGCCGATATTGCAGCCGTAAGCTCCGATATGGAGCAGGTGCGCAAGGCGCTTTCCGAGCTTAATGACGAGTATCAGAACCTTGTCATCTGGCACTATTTAGACGAGCTTTCGATATCCGAGATAGCCAAGATAGAGGAGAAATCGGAAGAAAGCGTCAGGGTGCAGCTTCATAGGGCCCTGAATCAGCTTCGGGATAGGCTCCAGGAGGTGTAATAGAAAGGGGGGTTTTGACGACATAGAGTATATAAGCCACTCTCATGGAAGACCGTCAGATCATAGAGAAGCTGACCCTTTTGAAGAGCGTAACACCCAGACAGGACTGGGTGTTTTCTGCCAAGAGCCGGCTGATGAGCCAGATGGGTGTGGATAACTTAACCGAGTCTAGGATATTGCAAGGGGGGTTGGGCTCTCGTATACTGGGAGAGTTAGTGCTGGGAATCCGATACTTTGAAAAACCTGCATTCGCGTTTGCGGGCCTTCTGCTTGTGGTGGGAGCGGGTCTTGTGTTGCAGGTTTCTTCGTCCAGTCTGCCGGGAGACCTTCTGTATTCTTTAAAACCGGCCCAAGAACAAGTGGAATTCGCGTTTTCTCCAAGCAAGGAGCGCGCATTCGTGCAAATAGAAATCACCCAGCGCAGATTGGATGAGTTAAAGCAGGTGACCGCGCAGAACCGGACCAAGGATCTTGCCGCCGCCATCAAAGGATATCAGAACAGCGTTTCCCAGGTATCGCAGACATTGCCGGGATTGGTTGATCAGAACCCGCGGGTCGCGCTCCAGGCAGGAAGGGCTTTGCTGGAGATTCAAAAAGAGAAACTGGAATTGGAGCAGGCGCTCGGCACAAGCATTGGAGAAAATGACAGCCTGGCCGAAGCTGCAAAATTGGTGGTTGAAAGCGAGTTGAAAGATTTGAAAACACGGACGCTCAATGAAGAGCAAACGGCGCTGGTCTCAGAAGCGGTTGCGGCTTCCGAGGCAGGAGAGTATGAGACGGCGCTGGAATTTCTTTTGAAGGTTGGCTCCACCCAATCCACCGAAGGTGGACAAGGCGGAGAATGAAACCGAACATAAAGGTCGAGTATGGTGCATGGGATTAACCCATACACCCATACGCATTCCATAAATTAACAAAACAAAAACAACAAATGAGTACATTAGTAAAGAAAATTATCACCACTGCGGCCGCAGCCAGCATTGCCGTGAGCATGGTAGCTCCAATGCCGGTGGGCGCAGTGACAATAGCAGAATTGCAGGCGCAGATTAATGCCTTGCTGGCACAGCTTCAAACGCTTCAGGCACAGCAAGGAGCTGGCGCAACCGCTTGCACCTTTACCCGCAGCCTCTACCTAGGAGTTTCTGCCGGTGACGATGTAAAGTGCTTGCAGCAGTACTTGAATTCTGCGGGCTCCCAGGTTGCCGCATCGGGAGCAGGCTCTCCGGGTTCTGAGACCAGAACATATGGTCCTCTTACCCAGGCAGCCGTTGCAAAGTGGCAGGCTGCGAACGGAGTGAGCCCTGCGGTAGGATACTTTGGTCCTCTTTCACAGGCAAAGTACACCGCCGTGGTAGGAGCAGCTCCCAGCACGCCTAGCACCCCAAGCACGCCTAGCACCCCAAGCACACCGGCCTCTACCCCAAGTGGATTGACCGGCAACGTCTTGCAGGTGTCTCTGGCGTCTGACACTCCCGCGTCTGCAACCGTTGCAGACAACGGAAACGCAAACTTCACCAAGCTGGTATTGGCATCTGGCAGCAATGCCGTTTCCATTAGCAGCATGTACATCACCAGGACGGCGTGAAAGTAAGCTCCATTGGCACATTGGGTTCAACCAACAAGGCCAAGATTACGTTCACTCCCGCTTTGGCTATTCCAGCCGGAGTTGCCCAGACCTATTGGATCAGAGCAGGCATCACTGACGGCACCACTGCCGGTAAGACCGCCGCATTGGGCATTGCAGCAGCAGCAGATGTTTCTGCTGGCTCTGCCACGGTATCGGGAACCTTCCCGGTAACCGGTAATGCCGTGAACGTTGTCGCGCTTTCGATCGCCGCTCTCACCGTTGACAACGACGGCGCCGTGGTTGATTCCCAGCCCGACGTTGGAACGACAGACGTGACCATAAACCAGTTCAAGCTCGTCAACGACTCAACAGAGCCTGTCACCATTGAGCAGGTTTCCCTGACCGAGTCAGGAACCGCTGCTTTGAGCGACAGCGCAAACATTGAGTTGTACGACGTGAGCAAGGCGCAAACCGTTGCCACGACAGCTTCCTGGTCAGCACAGGGCGTAGCATCCTTTAGCAATCTGAGCATTAAGATGGCAAAGGGCGAAACCCGACGCTTCAAAGTCATGGCAGACGTGACAGGAGGTTCAAGTCTGACATTGAACGCCGACCTCAGTGACGGAGGAGACATTCTTGTAACCGCAAAGGGAGACACCTATGGCTTCTACATTACTGTTGCTTTGGCTTCTGGTTCTACATGGAATGGTCTCGGAGTTTCTTCCGGTACTACGACCGTAAACCAGACAATTCAGGCAGGATCCCTGACGGTTTCCAAGGCTTCTACGACTCCTGCTACGGGAAACATAGCCCCGGCAGCAGACCAGGTTCTTGCCCGGTTTGACTTCCTGGCGCGAGGAGAAGAAGTAAAGGTAACAGCCCTTACGGTCTTCTTCGTAATGGGAGCCGGATTTGCCGACACTTCAAAGCTCACGAACGTGAGATTGTACGACGAGGCAGGCGCGATTGTCGCAGGCCCGCTTGATCTCACCGCCGACACCACAGGCGCTCAAAACACCTCTGGTGAGGACGGCAGAGTTCCCTTCACGGATGTGATCATTGTGCCCACAGGCACGCACACCTACACCCTGAAGGGTGACGTGAACACTTCAGAGGGTGGTTCAACAGACACCATCCAGGCGGTCATTGACGACCCAGATTCTGATTTGACGGTCAAGGGTCTTACAAGCAACGACTCCATCACCGCAGGACCCACAAGTACCGCGGTTTCTGGAAACGTTCAGACCGTTCTGGCAGGCGCCTTGGCGATCACCACGCTTTCCAGCCCTGCTGCCCGCAGCATTCCTGCAGGCATTCAGGACTTCGTGTTCGCGACAGCTTCCTTGAACGCAAACGGTTCAGGCGAGGATGTCTTGGTGTCTACGCTGACGGTTCAGGACGACACAACGACAGCAGGTTCTCCTTCAGACCTGGACAACCTGGAAATTTGGGCTGACTTGACTTCTGCTTCAAGCTCCCGCGGCGACGCATACGAAACCCGTATCGCGAACCCGTTTCAGCTTGACAGCACGACAGTCGCCGGCGCAGATTCCAATGCCTTCACGCTTCTCCAGACCATTCGCGTCCCCAAGGACGGAACGGTTCTGGTCGCGGCAGTGGCAGACTTGTCCACGTCAGCTGACGCGAGCGACAAGCACACGGTGAACTTTATCACCGACTCGAACGTGTCGGGAGCCGACACCGGAGCCTCTGTTACGGAGACCTACACCGGAGACGGCCAGGTAATGACCGTTGCGGCGGCAGGCACGCTTACAACCGCAGTTGACGCCGGAGAACCTTCAGCCAGCATTTTGGTTGCGGGAACCACCGGAGTCACGGTGGGAGCGTTCAAGCTTACTTCTAACAACGTGGAAGACCTTGACCTTGACCAGTTGACGTTCAACGTGACAGGATCAACCAGGGTTGCCACATTGTACGCGTACAATGGCACCACGCTGTTGAAGTCATTCCCTGTTGGCGGAACATCGCCTCAATCGATCGCCGTGGACTTTGCCGACAACACGCTTGTGATTCCGGCAAACACCTCCAAGGTGGTTACGGTAAAGGCAGACCTGTACACCAACACGACCGCTGTTGCTGACAACGAAATCGATATCGCAGTCGGTATTCTGGATGCCGATGCCACAGGCAAGTCCTCTGGCACGCAGGTTTCAGACACCGATGATATCGGCGGAAACACGCACCAGTACTACAGGGTCTATCCGAAGTTCACGGTCAACGCTTCTTCGCCTTCTGGAACGCTCATCCCATCATCGAACTCGTTGCTTGCCATCTTTGATGTCACGGCAACCGGAAACGATGACGTGACGTTCTCAACCGGCGACGCTGACCAGATCGTGCTGAACGTTTCCCAGTCCATAACCGACTCAGACGGAGCACTTGAAACGTTTGAATTGCGCAACTACGAGACTGGAACATCGCTTGACACGACCGCGGCCGGAGCAACAGGAACCGAAATTCAGAGCACGACAGTGACGTTTGACTTCACTGACGCCAGCTTCACGGTTCCCGCAGGCACAACCAAGAGATTGGCTGTGTACAGCAACACCCAGGAACTGGAAGACACGGGTGACTCCATCCAGGTATGGCTCGACGACAGTGCCGCTACCAACCTTATCTTCAGCATTGATGAGGTGAATACCAGCACGTACGACGACGCAGTCATCATCTTTAGAGGAGACATCTACGCTGGAGCGCTCGTCAGGCCGTAATCTCAGAACGGAAATCGTTCGCTCTCTTTCTTGTGGCAAGAGAAGCGGATGAGAAAATCAAAGGGGGCCGAAAGGCCCCTTTTGATTTGAAATCTACTGCCAAGTTTTAGCGATAGTCGGGCGGCAGGGTCTGTAGGAATTGATCTACGGTCTGTTGATTCTCCGGCTGCAGCTTGCCCACGATGCGTGCCGCGTCCCGCGCGTTCAGATACTGTCCGAGCTCCCGGTAGGCGGCGGCAAGAGACGCGTAATATTGCGGGTTATTCGGCCGTATTCTTGTGAGGGCAATGTAGAGTTTCGCAAGTTCTTCATACGGCTTCTCTTTTGCCGAGGTGAAAGCTTGCGCCATCTGCAAAACCTTTCCCTCTCCCTGAAGCTCGTATTTGCCTTCGGCCTTTTCAAATTGTTTTAAGTCGCGCATGGCGAGTGCAATGTCTCCGGCTTTTGCTTTTCCAAGCGCAAGCTGGAACCAGCAGAAGCTGTAGTTGCCATC
>JACPHF010000055.1 GCA_016188735.1 Parcubacteria group bacterium
AAGAATGGTATCTCAGCTTGAGCTACGATACAGACTGCCGGGCTCCGGTCGTCGCGGTTTCGGAAACTGGGGGCACCGGGATTGATTCGGCGCGCGTCTTCGAGCTTTATTGGAAAGGAGATCGCTGGGAACTGCCGCAGTTTCAAGGTTCGCCCGGATTGCTGAAAGTCGCGCAATCGCTTTTGGATTTGTTCTTGCGGGAGAACGCTCTTCTTGCAGAAATCAATCCGCTTTTTGAATTGCAAGACGGAAGTTTTATCGCAGGAGATGCAAAGGTAATTCTCGACGACAACGCGGTGAATTCAAGCGATCGTCCGTATCTGGATCTGCGGGGAGATATTGCAATTTTGGCTTCCGGAGGCGGTGCCTCATTGCTGAATCTGGATATTCTTATGCACCATGGAGGAAACCCCGCGAACTATGTGGAATACTCCGGCAACCCTCCGGCTTCGGTGGTAGAAGGGCTCACGGTAAAGGTGCTTTCAAGGCCGGGCCTGAAGGGATGCTGGGTCGTTGGGGGTACCGCGAACTTCACCGATATTTACGAAACCTTGTTGGGGTTTGTACAGGGATTGCGCAAGATTATTCCAAAACCGGTGTATCCCATCGTGATCCGCCGCGACGGCCCCCGTCAAAAAGAAGCATTCGCAATGCTTAAAGAGGTAGCCGAAAAAGAAGGATACGACTTTCATCTGTACGGCCCAGAAACTGCCATGTCCGAATCAGCCCGAATTATGGTGCAGTTGGCATATTCATCATGAGTATTCTTGTAGACGAAAATACAAAAGTGCTAGTTCAGGGGATTACCGGGAAAGAAGGATCTCGGGCGGCGCGGGAAATGATCGCGTATGGCACAAAGGTTCTTGCCGGCGTCACTCCGGGCAAGGGCGGGCAGACGACAGAAGATGGAATTCCGGTATTTAATTCGGTGAAAGAAGCGTTAGAGCGGTTTCCCGAAGTGAACACCGCACTTATTGTGGTACCGTCTCAATTTGTGTTGGCGGCGGCCACAGAATCAATCGAGGCCGAGATACCGCTTATTGATATTCTGACAGAAAAAGTAGCCGTAGCCGCTGTCGCAAAAATGATAGCCGCCGCAAAGGCAAGGAGGGTGACGCTCGTGGGCCCGAGCTCAGTTGGCATCATTTCTCCTGGCAAGGCAAAGATCGGAAGCATCGGAAGTTCTGAGATGGTGCACGCCATTTTTACTCCGGGCTCCGTCGGAGTCATCTCAAAATCAGGAGGCATGACGGCAGAAATATCCCGTATTCTCAGCGAAGCCAATCTTGGCCAGAGCACGGTTGTCGGCATCGGAGGGGACCTTCTCATCGGAGCCGACTTCTTTGATATTGCAAGATTGTTCGAGAAAGACGACGATACAAAAGTAATTGTCATCTTCCGGGAAGTCGGAGGCACCTATGAGGAACGGTTGGCAGAGGCGATGGAATCAGGTACCATAACAAAGCCCGTGGTAGCGCTCATTGCGGGGCAATTTTCAGAAAAACTTCCCCAGGATACGGTCTTGGGACACGCGGGAGCCATTGTGAGCAAGGGCAGGGGATCAGCCGCTTCCAAGATCGCGGCCCTCAAGAAAGCGGGAGCCCTCATTGCCAATACCCCGGAAGACATTCCGCAGTTAATTCGTAAGTTATGAAATTCAGAACAAAAATCAGCAAAACGGAGGGCGGCGCGCATTTTATTCGCGGCAAGAATATTCTGGAACTGATTGAAAAACACTCATTCACCGATGTGATATTTTTGCTGCTGAGAGGAAACTTTCCAAATGAAAAAGAGAAGGCGTTGTTGGAAGCCATGCTTGTGGCTTCTGTTGAGAACGGCCTAGAAGCTCCCTCTCTGTATGTTCCCCGCGTGGTGGCGGCATCCGGAAACGATATGCATGTCGCGCTGGCTGCGGGCATGCTTGCCATCGGAAGCAAGCACGGGGGAGCCGCAGAAAAAGCAGCGGAGTTTCTTTATGATCATAAGGAGGAGAAGGCGGAAGCAGTGGTTGAGGAGCACATCAAGGATGTGATTCCCGGGTTCGGGCACAAGATATACAAGGAAGGAGATCCGAGGACCCGGGCATTATACGAAAAAGCAAAAGCCCTGGGATTTTCCTGCCGTTTTTTCGATTTTGGCTTTGCAATTGAAAGGGAGCTTGAGAAGAAAAAAGTAAAGGAACTTCCCTTCAGCATCGATGGGGCCATCGCAGCCGTCATGCTGGAACTTGAGTTTGA
>JACPHF010000057.1 GCA_016188735.1 Parcubacteria group bacterium
CGGAAAAATTGCTTCCGCGCTTCCTGTCCCAGACGATGTAGTCGGAAGCAACCTCCTCTTTCTTGAATACGGCAAACTCTTCCCTACCTATGATGTCAGATCCCAGCACCGTGTAGAACGCGGTTTTCAAGCCAAGACGCGAGCATCCGACGGCGACGTTCGCTGAGTTGCCGACCGCGGGAATGCTCGTGAATTTCTTGATGGGTATTTTTTCCGCGTACACAACACCAAGATATTTCGTCTTGCTTTTTTTGTCTTCCAGGACTTTCGTCTCTTGTTCCAATTCCAAAAACACATCGTGCTGCGTATCGCCAATGGAGATAAGGTCAAAGCGCCTCATTTTCTTTGTATTGCCTTCTTTGCGGCTTCCATGATATGCGAATGCGTCAGACCGAACGCTTCCCAAAGCTCCAGAGAAGTCCCCGATTCTCCGAATTTGTCGTGCACGCCGATGAACTCCATGGGGACCGGGTGTAAAAGTCCCAGCATTTCGGCAACGGCTCCCCCCAACCCACCGGCTACTTGGTGTTCTTCTACGGTGACCACGGCTCCTGTCTTTTTTGCGGAACCTGCGATTGTTTCTGAATCCAAGGGTTTTACGGTGTGGCAGTTCAATACCTCAGCGGAAATCCCCTCTTTCATAAGCTCGCGCGAGGCGAGCAGGGCTTCATGCAACACGGGGCCTGCGGCAACAATGGTGACGTCTTTGCCTTCCGCAAACACCTCTGCTTTGCCGAATCGAAACGGCGTGCTTTCGGTAGTCATAACGGGCGTTGCTTCCCTTGCAAAGCGCAGGTATACGGGGCCTAGGATCTCGGCGGCAGCCATGGTGGCTTTTTTTGCCTCCAACGCGTCGCAGGGCACGATAACCCGCATATTCGGGAGCACTCGCATTAACGCTATATCCTCCAGAGCCTGATGGGTAGCGCCGTCGGGCCCCACCGAAAGCCCTCCATGAGCTCCTCCGATCTTCACATTTACGTCATTGAGCGCGATGGTGGTCCGAATCTGTTCGTTGTTTCTGCCCGGGCTGAATGCCGCGTAAGAAGAGATGAAAGGAATTTTGCCCGCAAGAGCCATGCCGGCAGCCAAAGAAGCCATGTTTTGTTCTGCCACTCCCACTTCAATGAATCTGTCGGGGAACGCTTTCTGAAAGTATTCCGAGCGCGTTGACTCGGTAAGGTCCGCGCACAGCACCACCACGCTGCTGTTTTTCTTTCCGGCCTCAACCAAACCCTCTCCATACCCGTTGCGCGTAGCAACTTTGGGAACGTCGTGATCAAAAAGTTTCTCTGACAGATGTGCTGAAGGATTCACCATAGTATGCTATTCATGTCCTGACGTAATTTTTCCTCCCAGGGTGCGCAGTTCCTGCAGTGCAAGTTTTGCTTCTTCTGGTTTTGGGGGCTTTCCGTGCCATTCAAACTTATTCTCCATGAAGCTTACCCCTTTCCCCGGGGTCGTGTGGCTGAGGATGAGCGTGGGCTTCTGATGGATGTTTTGAGCCTCGCTGCATGCGTCAATGATTTCCTCCATGTTATGGCCGTCTATCTCAATGACGTGCCAGTTGAACGCCTCGTACTTTTGCCGCAAAGGTTCCAAGGGCATGATATCTTCCGTGAATCCGTCTATCTGAATGTTGTTCCTGTCAAGAATGCCGACCAGGTTATCAAGCCGGTTCTTGCCCGCGAACATGGCCGCCTCCCACGTCTGCCCGCATTCCTGTTCTCCGTCTGACATTAAGCAATAGACCCTCCAGTCCGCCTTATCAATATATTTTCCCACATACGCCATGCCGGATGCCTGAGAAAGGCCGGATCCCAAGGGACCCGACGTCGTTTCTACACCCGGAAGACGCTTGCGCTCTGGATGCCCCTGCAGTCTGGAACCGAACTTTCGCAGGGTTTTGAGCTCTTCTTTTGGGAAATATGCGGTTTCTGCCATTGCGGCATATCTGACCGGGCAGATATGGCCGTTGGACAGGATGAGGCGATCCCTGGCTTGCCAATCGGGGTTCTTGGGATCGTGGTTCAATACAGAAAAATACAAGGCGGTGAAAATATCCGCCATGCCAAGGGGGCCTGCCGAGTGTCCGGATTTCGCCTCCACAAGCATCTCAATGATATCCTGCCGAACGGTGTTCGCAAGTATTTCCAATTCTCGAAAAGAATACTGTTTCTGCATATTCTCATTGTACCATCGCTTCCAGTTTCCTCAATGCCGCGATAGGATCCTTGCTCTTCCAGATGCCGCTTCCCACCACCACATAATCAGCTCCTGCCTCAAATGCCTTTTTGAACTCCTCTGGCTCGTTAATTCCTCCGTCCACCCCGAGAAGAATATCGAGAGAAAACATTCTGAGAGCCCGTATCTTTTCTAAGACAGAAGGAATGAATTCTTGACCCTGCTTGCCTGGATGGACGCTGACAAACAGCAGGGAATCAATCTGTTGCTGCCATTTCTTCACCACATCGAGTTGGGTCTCGGGATTTAAGGCAATCCCCCGTTCAAACGAATACTTCTGCATTTCCTGGAATACATGCTCTGGATTCTTCACTCCTTCGATGTGGAATATGACGCGCTTTGCTCCTACTGCCTGGCATGTTTCAAGATAGCTTGCAGGGTCTTGCACCATGAGATGGATTTCATAATCAAAATCGTCCGCGAGATCTTCAAGAACAGACAACGGAACCGATATCTCCGGAACGAACAAGCCGTCCATCACGTCAATCTGGACCCACTGCGTATTTCCCGCAAGAATCTTGAGCTTCTTTGCAAGATCGGCCGCGCTGTCCGTGAGAATTGCTGGGACTATTTTTTGCACGCTCTATTGCTCAATTTGATCAATCTTCTTGATGCGGCGCTCGTGTCTTCCGCCTTCAAAATCCGTTTCCAGCCATAGGGTGATGGCGTCAATCGCTTCTTCCTGAGTGATAAATCTTGCCCCAAGACACAGCACATTCGCATCGTTATGCTGACGGGATAACCGCACGATGTCCAGAGAACCTCCGTAGTATACGGCCGCCCTGATGCCTTTAATCTTGTTTGACGCAATCGCTTCCCCCTGACCTGTCCCTGCAACGGTAATCCCTCTGCTGTCTTTCTCTGCAGCGACTTTCCGCGCGAGCGGGATGACAAAATCCGGATAATCATCACCCGAATCAAAAGAGGCGGGGCCAAAATCCTGCACGGGAAAACCGCGTCCTGCCAAATACCGCTTGATTTCTTCTTTCAAGGCAAAGCCCGCATGATCGCCGGCAAGGTATATGTTCATGTCCTCAAAGATATGCTTCGTTTCCTTGCGATGATGTTACCGATGAAAACCGCAGCCTCATATCCTCCAAAAAATACCGCGGCATAGAATACGTCTCCCAGCAAAGTCATTTTGAAGAATGGGAGCGCCAGGGTATACGAGAGAAGAAGACCCTGAAGATTATGGGGATACCAAGGGGAAAAAATCCAAACGGCGGCGTTGGTGACAAGGTAGAACACCAGAGATCCCGTAACGGCTGCCAGGAATATTTTCTCAGGCCGTTTCTGCTTTCCCACGATCATGCCCAATATTCCGTAAACCAGAAAGCTCGCATACACCACGGCCATGAGCTTCCAGTCATACAGGCCAATGAACAGATCTGAAACCGCCATGGCTCCAAGAGGCAGAAGCAGCAGCCATCTGCTTTTCTGCGCAAGGTATGCGCCCGCAAACAACGCAAAAGCGCCCATGGGGGTAAAATTGGGAGCATGAGAAAGAAGACGTCCTCCTATGGAAAACAAAAGGGCCGCTGCGATGAAAAGAACGAGGAATGTCTTCATTCAGATAGTATACTACTTTTGGATCAGTTTCCAAATCAGGGTGAGGGCCGAAACAATCGGCTGCACGATCGCGGTATACGCGAGAGACGCAACGAGATTTTTTGGCTTTGCGACAGATTCCTGCTGAAGGGTTCTCGTCTCTATGGAGTTTTTCAGCTCTGCGACCTCGCTTCTCAGTTGAGTAATCTGGGTTGAGAGACGTTCGTATTCCTCCCCTCGGGGGTACTCGGGACTTTCAGCTGTTGCGGCTTTTGGTGCTATTAGCTCTTCTTCTGCCTGCTTTATAGCTTCTCCTGCCGTTGCTTTTTCAACAACGGCTGGAATATCAAAACTCGTGAGAACATCGCCCCACGATTTGCCCAATGCGGCGGGTATCGCGTACGCCGTAGCCCATATTCGATTTTCCACGGTTTCATCGTCTGCTCCCACGCTTCCGTCTTCTCTCTGAAAACCTGAAAGAACACCAAGAGGGGTTTTCTCTTCCTTTGCCCAATCCTGCGGAACTTCCTTCAGCGCTGATATTGCCTGGAGAACCCAAGCTGCGGTATATGCGTTTTCAAATCCTCCGCCCTGCTCCTGCCTGAGTTTGAGGTATTGTTTTGCCCTGCCGATCGCTCCATTTACATCATCTCTTCCCCCCTGAAACAAGGAAAGTGTCTGTATTGCGGCCGCGGTCATATCTTCGCTTCCTGCGAACGAACCGTCGCTTTCCTGCCTGGTGAGAATAAAAGAGAGATCTTTTACTATTCTTGCGTCGGCACGGAATCCCGCCTTGAAAAGCACTAGAAGCGCGAGCCGTCAAGGATCTCCTTGATATAGTCGACTGATGTGCCGTTGCCAGGATTAATGCCAAGCGACATGAGCGCCATGCTTCGCCGTTCAGCATCCGTGAGCAGTGTTCCGGGGCTGGGAGCCAAAAGAAGATACTGCTTCAGTTTTTCCCTGATGGCCGTCCCCTCCTGTTGCGCTCCCAGGGCAACCGCGGCCCAGTCGGAAAACAAGGGAGCTCCGAAGGAACCGTCTGTTTTCTGCTGCGACTCAAGGAACCGCACGGCTTTTTGAACATCAAATTGGGCGACAATACTCTGGAAGGGCGCGCTTTGCGCGGGAATGGGGGCTGAGTGGAATCCTCCGCTTGTATTCGGAGTTCCGACCGAAAGCTGTGTCGTGGGGAAATAGAAATCCTCCTTGACGCCGACGAGATATTCTCCGGGAGAAGCAAGCTGGAATGTCGCCGATCCTTGCTCGTCAACGGGAGACGTGAGCACCTCTATCGGAGAAAAGGGATCTGAAGGATTTTCCCGGGTCACTCCCGCGGTCACTCCGATACGGGACGCCCACGTGTTGCTGACGTATTGGTACGACTCGGCCTGAACCGAAAATTCCTCGCCCGTATTCACTCCTTGTGAACTCAATCGCACCCGATAATTGTCTCCGAAGAATATCCACACGGTATCTCCCGCTAAAACCGTCTGCTGGTCCATGCCGACGGAAGGAATATTGCCGTTCACCGCATACTGCCAGTTATCGCAAAACTCCCGAGAAACAGCGGTAACGGTAATGCATTTCACATAGAAAGAGCCGAAAGAAGAAAAGTACTGCAGGTTGGATATGTGGAATGCTTCCGAGGGTTCATCCAGTGAAACAAGGAGGGCCAGGACGCTTTGATTTGACGCAGTGTGATCTGTTCCGTCTGAGTCGGTAATCGTTACGGATCCTGTAAGCGGGATCTCTACCGTTGCGTTTTGAACCGCAAGCGTATCTTGGCTGCGAATGGAAAAAGACACGGTCGCGGCCTGAACCGAATGCGCAACGCCAAGACCGAAAACCAGCGCACAAACAGATAACAGAAATTTAAATTTCATCCTCATATTTCCATTCAATGATATCCTGATTATTTACGAAAACGCTGGAGATCCCCGCCTTCGCCTTTTGACCGTTGACGTAATAGATCCAGAAGCGGCGTCCCTTGAGATCTTCCTGCTTCCCGTTGATCCCCTCCACGAAATACCCTAGGCCTGGGAATTCCCTGCCGGAAAACTCCATGATTTGATTTGCCCGGGCCTGCTTCATGACGTCGTATACGCTGCTTCCGGGAATAACCTGCAGCTCGTACGACGCTCCCTCCACAACGAGCCTGACTGCAATTGTCTTTTGATCTTCAATCCTCCCCAAAGAATCCAGAACGTTTGGGGCGGCGACATCCTGCTGTCGCAGAGAAAACCCGGCGAGAACCGCAACTGCGCCAAGAAGAACAATGAATGTGATTCGTTTCATAGATTCGATAAATAAAAAACTCCTGAACGGAATAGGAGCGAAGGCGGCCCTGGCACAACGCAAGGACGCAACTACGCTCATATCCCCACCCTCGTGGGCCAATGAACATATCTCGCTATGGACAGCCATTCAATCGACCGGGCTGATTACCGTTCCGGGGGAGCGGAGGTTGCATACCTCACTTCCTTTGAATGGCTGCGTGCAATGTGCTGCCTCTCTCTTTGTAGTCGCTGCCTCGTCTCTCGTCAACCCTACAACCAATTGCTTCCTGTGGAAAACTAGCCCTGGGTTAGGATGAACTTACGAACCGATAATGTGGTTCAGCATGTATTCCATTGTCCCTCCGGTCTTTTTCCCGGGATTGAATATGCCATCGGGATCAAACACGAGCTTTGTCTCTTCAAAAAGCGCCGTTACCCGTTCTCCATACATCTGCTTGAGAAACGGCGTCCGGATGATGCCATCGTTGTGTTCCGCAGTGATTGAACCGTGAAAATCCAGGACAAGCCGGTATACTTTTTTACTGAGCTCTCCTATCGTTTTCTTTGCGGCCGGCACATCCTTCATCTTGATGAGCGGGATAACGTGGAGGTTGCCGTCTCCCACGTGGCCCTGAAGGGTGTACAAAAGATCCGGGTATTCTGTGAGCAGGGCCTGAAGTTTCGGAAGAAAACGCTCGAGGTCTTCCGCCCTCACCACGAGGTCGTCAATGAAAGGAGCGGTCCTCATGCCGTGCGCGTGCTTTCGCAAAAGATCGAAGCTTTCCCTTCTCATGACGATGTACTTCTGCGCCTCGGTTTCATTCTTTGCAATCCGGCTTGTGATGGGATACGCGGCCACCTGGCGTTGCGCGGCCTTGGCCTTTTCTCGCGCTTCCTTGGCGGAATTTCCCGTGAACTCGGCCAAAAGGATAAGCTTGGGAATGCCGCCCTGAAGAAGCATGAAAAACTCCGGGATAAACTGCAGGCCCAAAGAAATAATATTTCCTTTCAGCCGTTTTATGAAATCCGGGAAGAAACGAAGGGCAAGCTTAAACGCGTTATCGTCATACAATTCAAATGTTTCCGGTTTTTGCAGCAGAACCGCGGATGTAATCTCGGCCAGGGGCTCAAGATCCTTGAGAAACATCACGAGAAGGCAGGAATTCGGCCGCGGGGCAACGAGCCCAAAGGCAATCTCCGTAATAACCCCCAGCGTGCCTTGCGACCCGCAGAACAATTGCGTCAGATCAAACGTGTCCCTTTCTTTATCCCAAACGTTCCACAAAGCATACCCCGCGGAATTCTTGGAAACCCTGGGTTTGGCTTCTTGCAGTACATCATAGTTGTCTTGCACGATGTTCCGCATCTTTCGGTATACCTCTCCCTCGAACGTAGCCAGCCGCGTCTTCTCTTCGAGCTCCTGGCGTGAAAGCGGAGAAAAGGCATACTCGTTGCCGTCGGCCAGCACCACCTTGAGCCGCTTGATGTACCTTTCTGTTTTTCCGTACCGCAGGCTTTTTTCTCCGCCCGAGTTGTTCGCCACCATGCCTCCGATGGCGCATATCTCCCGCGAAGCCGGAAATGAAGGCAGCAGAAGGTTATGCTTGAGCGTCTCCTTCTCAAAATCGCGGTACCAGCATCCTGGCTCAACCTGCGCATAGTCGCCCCTGATATCAAGCACCTTATTCATGTGCCTGGTCATGTCCAAGATGATTCCTTCATTTAAGGGACCTCCTGACATGTCGCTTCCCCCGGCTCTGCAGGTAACGGAGAGCTTCTCTTCTGGGTGTTCTCGAACAAAAGAAACGATGTGTTTCACATCGTCCCTGTCCTGGGGAAACAGCACGAGGCGGGGCCGCACCTGAAACAGGCTCGCATCCTTGCTGTAGGAATCCAGAATCTGAGGATTCGAACTGATCTCGCCCCTGAACACCTCGCGAATTCGGTCTTCAATTCTGCTCATTCAATCTCGTATATGAGACTCACCTGAATGCTCACCTCTTGGGATCCCGGCTCCAAAGATGGGCCCTTTGCCGGTACGCCCCCCACTCCCCCCATTCCGTAATCAACGTATTGAGGAACGTATATGCTTCCCTCGCTCATCGAGATGAGGCGTCCCAGACGGAATCCGCCTGACTTGGCAATCGTCTTTGCTTTTTCTTTTGCCTGTTCAATGGCTTGTTCCCGGGCCTGCTGTTCAAGCGTCGTAGGGTCGTCTACGGTGAACGAAAGGCCGGAAACCGAATTGGCTCCCCGTTCCACCACGCCGGAAAGCATGTCTCCGAGCTTTTCAAAGTCGCGTCCCTTCACTTCCAGCGTCTGGCTCACGGTGTAGCCGACAATGGTCGGAGGAGGACAGGTTTCTCCGTCATACCTGCACACGCCGTACTGATAGCGCGGCTCTATGCTGTATCCCTGGGTTTTGATATCTTTCTCGTCTACTCCCTGGCTTTTCAAAA
>JACPHF010000058.1 GCA_016188735.1 Parcubacteria group bacterium
TTCAACGGAACATATGTTACCTCTTCCTTTGCCGTAAGCTATCTTGCCCACTAGTTCATGCACCTCATCTATTTGAATCAGAAACAGATTCTGAGGGGCGTGGATGACGATGTATGGATACAGGAGGCGTTTTCCGAACTGGCCCCTTTGGTGACGAAAAACAGGGAACAGGAGGAGCAGGAGTATCTTGCGAAGCGCATGCGCGACTTCATTACAAACCCCCGCGATTCTCTCACGGAATGGCGCAACACCTCTGTCGATTACGGCGCGGTGAGCATGTTCTTTGAATATTTCCGTGAGCAGTATGGCTTAAAGGTTCTTCAGGATACGGCGTCTTCCGGCAAGAAGGGTATTGATGCGTTAAACGAAGCGCTTGCAAAGAACGGGTTCGAGGATACGTTTGCCGATGTTTTTCAAAACTGGCTTGTCGCGTTGTTTCTGAACGAATGTTCATACGGGAAGCAATTTTGTTTTATAGGAGAGGCGGTAAACCGGCTCAGAATTGTTCCTTATACAAGTTTTCTTCCCGCATTTGGGACAAGCGAGCTTTCGTTCAGCAACCAAACAAAGGCGTGGGCTGGTAACTGGTTTAAAGTAAGCGGAGGCACGAAGGGAGAACTGGACATTTTATTTAATGGAAATCCGCAAGTTCGTTTTCGGGTCCCGTATCTCTTGGAGAAAAATACTGGGACATATGAGCGTGGAGTATTACAGGTGAGCGCGGTGACGCAGAAAGGGAAACTGGTGGTTCCGAAATTCGGAGAAGATGTGACCGCCGTTATCCTCATGCCGTTTATTGAGGGAAGAAGCGTTGGGTTTGGATCGGAGGAGTCTTCATATTTCTTTTCTTGGAAGGTTACGGTGAATCCTTCTGCGGTTCAGGCGCCCGGAGTTTCCGAAGACATAAATTTGCAGATTGAGTCGCTACTTCGGCAGATTGCTAACTTGCGCAGCCAGCTTGCCGCCTTGCAATCCGGGCAAGCGCAAAGTTCATCCTGCCAATCATTACAGAACAATCTCTTCTTTGGCATGAAAGACAGCGATGAAGTGCGCTGTCTGCAGCAGCGGCTCAAAGAAGCTGCGGTATACCCCGAAGGCTTTATTACCGGAAACTTCGGCCAGCTTACCTTGGCAGCCGTGATTCGTTTTCAGGAAAAATACGGCGCGGAAATATTGGCTCCACTCGGGCTTACACAGGGGACCGGGTACGCGGGGCCTTCAACCCGTGCCAAGCTCAACCAGCTTTTTGTCCCCTAATCTTGACCCCGTAGTGAATTTTGGACTTGCTATCGCAAACGAAAGTTTGGTCCAAAATCTACTACGGGGTTGACAAAATAGGAGGAGGTGATAAGATAAGAGCGTGAGTGTTCCCGCAAGGGAGCTCTACAAAGTTGGCAACGGACCTCCCTCGAGCGAGGCCCTTTGCTTTTTTGTATACCAAAATATAACTGCTACAATAAAGTCGGGTCGGAGGCCAGCACTCACAAAAAACTTTGTATTGGAGTATACTCCTCCGGCCCATAAGGGTAAAATGGAAGAAAAAATTCAAAAACTTCTGCCGGGAGTGCGGAAACAGGAATCATTGGCTCGCCACACGACGTTTCGCATCGGAGGACCTGCGAGATATTTTTTTACCGCAACCAATTCGGATGCGATCATCCGCGCGTTGGATGCAGCGAAGAAACTTCGCCTTTCGGTGTTTATTCTGAGCGGCGGCAGTAATGTCGTGATGTCGGATGATGGATTTTCTGGTCTCGTTATTCAAATTCGAAATTCGAAATTCAAAATTCAAAATTCCAAGGTATATGCAGAAGCAGGGGTGCCGTGTGCTTCGCTCGTGAGGTCAACCATACGCAAAGGATTAAAGGGTTTGGAGTGGGCAGGAGGCCTGCCGGGTAGTCTTGGAGGAGCCATACGGGGGAACGCGGGAGCCTTCGGAGGAGAAATCAAAGACGCGATCGTCTCCGTCAAAGCGATTGACGGGAAGGGCCGGGCGCGTGTGTTTTCAAAAAAACAATGCAAGTTTTCATATCGCTCCTCTATATTCAAAGAAAAAAGATACATCGTGCTCTCTGCCGTGCTTGGTTTTCGGAAAGGGGACGCAAAGCAGCTTCTCGGAATTGCGAGGAGCCACATGTTGTACCGCAAGGAACGCCATCCCCTCGAGTATCCCAATGCGGGAAGCATGTTTAAGAACTGCGACGCGAAGAAACTGCCGGTCCGCTGGAAAAAACACTTCGCCAAAGTCATCAAGACCGATCCCTTTCCCGTAATTCCCACGGCGGCCATCATTGCAGCAGCAGGACTGAAAGGATTGCGCGTCGGAAACGTGCAGGTTTCCCAAAAACATCCGAACTATATCGTGAACCTTGGAAAAGGACGCGCAAAAGACGTCGTGCGGCTTGTTGAAAAGGTGAAACAGAAAGTAAAAAAGAAATTCGGCATCGTTCTGGAAGAAGAGATTCAGTTCGTATGACAAAAAATCTCATTTCCCTATTGACACGCTTGCTTGCTGATGAAACAATTAACTAATTCTTTTTCAAACCCATGACGCCAACAAAATATTTCATCACCAAGGGAGTCGGGATTCACAAGCATAAACTCAATTCGTTTGAGTTGGCTCTGCGCGACGCCGGAATTCAGAAATTCAATCTTGTAACGGTGTCCAGTATTTTGCCTCCCAGCTGCAAAAAAGTCACGATTCAAAAAGGCCTGGAGTATTTGTCTCCGGGAGAAGTGGTGTTTTGCGTCATGGCGCGCAATGAAAGCAATGAACCGAATCGCATGATTACGGCTTCCGTTGGTCTTGCGATACCTAAGAACAGTGACAGTCAATACGGGTATATTTCAGAGCATCATGTATTCGGAGAAACCGAAGATAAGGCAGGAGAATACGCGGAAGATCTCGCGGCTTCCATGTTGGCTTCTACGCTCGGAATGAAATTCAACATAGACGACGCGTGGGACACGAGACGCCAGGCCTTTCTCCTGTCCGGGAAAATCGTAAGAACGGCCCATATCACACAGACCGCAAGGTCGAATAAAGACGGGCTGTGGACGTCTGTT
The DNA here is from genome assembly GCA_016188735.1 of Parcubacteria group bacterium. Lineage (GTDB taxonomy): Bacteria > Patescibacteriota > Minisyncoccia > Minisyncoccales > UBA10102 > JACQLT01. The sequence continues at coordinate 3,067 of JACPHF010000058.1, forward strand.
GTGGCGGCGGTCGTATTTATTCCCAATTCTAATTAATTTAAGAAATGCACATGGCAAAGAATCCATATTTCAAAGAGAAGGTCAAAGCGATTGAGGTAAACAAAAAGAGCGTCTCTGAACTCTTGGACGCGATGGCGAATACCGGCTTTCAGGGAAGAAAGCTTGCCGAAGTTGCGCACACCTGGGAAAAAATGGTGAAAGATCCGAAAGTCACCATTCTGTTCGGGTATGCCGCTTCTTTAAGCACCACGGGCCAGTGGAAAATCGTAAACTGGCTCATTGAAAACCGCTACATTGACGTGCTTGTTGGCACGGGAGCGAATCTTTCAGAGGATATCGTGGAGGCGATGGGAAACAGTTATTGGAAGGGGAGCCAGAATGCCAACGACATCGACCTCATGAAGGCCGATGTGAATCGGTATTACGACGTGTACGGCTCCGAGGTTGACTACATGCAGATGACCGAACTCATTGCGGAGTTCATCGTGAACGAACTGGAAGAGAATATTCCATACTCTTCCCGCGAATTTCTTTACAAATTTGGGCTGTGGCTCGGCAAGCGCGGCATCAAGAGCATTGTGGCAACCGCGGCCAAATACAAGGTTCCCATTTTCTGCCCCGCCATCGTGGACAGCCCGTACGGAGACGCCGGGCTCATTGCGAAGAGCCAAGGATTCAATCTCGTGCTGGACAACATGAAAGATTACATAGAGTTCATGTCGCTCGGCAAGAAGATCAAGGATTCCGGAGTCATCTACATTGGCGGCGGAGTGCCGAAAGACTTTATCCAGCTCATCGCGGTGACCGCCGATCTTCTCTATGCGGGGCGGGCGATTCCAGGCAGGAAGGCAAGCGTGTTCAGGGCAAAGCGGGGCAAGGACGGAGAATTGGTTGAGACGTATTATCCGCACCAGTACGCGATTCAGATCACCACAGATTCTCCCCAGTGGGGCAGTCTTTCCGGCTGCACGTTTGAGGAAGCCATGAGTTGGGGCAAGGAAGCAGAAAACGCTCCGAAGGTGCAGGTGTACTGTGATGCGACCATCGCGCTGCCCATTGTCACGCACGCGATGGCAGAACGCCTCAAGAAGAAGAGGAAGGGCGCTGACCTTACTTCTATCTTCAAGAATCAATGAGCCAAGCAGATCAGGGAAACTTTTCATATCCGCGGGTTGAACCGTGGAATTTCGGAGGGTTGGATAACCAGGACTATAAAACTGCACAAGTAGTCGTGTTTCCGGTGCCGTATGATTCCACCACGTACTACATGGGCGGAGCGAAACAGGGATCCTTTGCCCTTATTTCGAGCGTTTTATAAAAAGTATGGAACAGATTTTACGGTCGTGCATTTTGACGCGCACACCGACCTGCGAGACGAATTTCAGGGCACGCGCTTTCATCACGGATCCGTGATGCGGAGAACGGTGGAGCTTGGTATTCCCGTGACGCACGTGGGAATACGCTCCGTGAGCGAAGAAGAAATGGAATATCTGAAAGGCAAGGGGAAAGAGAAAAACTCCGTGTTCTATGCGGAGCGCAAGCACACGCTTGAGGAAATGGTAGACACGCTGCGAGAAAACGTATACATCACCGTTGACGTTGACGTGCTGGATTCTTCGGTGATGCCTGCCACCGGAACCCCGGAGCCAGGAGGCCTTACTTGGTATCAGATCCTAGACGCTGTGCGCGCGATCGCAGCAAAGAAGAAAATCATCGGCGCCGATGTGGTGGAGCTGGCCCCCATTCCCGGCATGGTTGCTCCCGATTTTCTCGCGGCCAAGCTGGCGTACAAAATCATCGGCTTCGCCCTATCCTAACCCTGGTTTAGTTATCCACACCTAGACTCGGTCTAGTTATCAACACTCGGTTTAGTTATCATAAAGGGGAAAGCCCTTGACTTTTTTATATTATCGTTGTAATATTGTTTCTGGAACCTTAGATGTAGAAGAAGGGAGCAGACACAATGTCTGATGAGGGTTGGGATCTGTCCATTTCACGGAAGATTGAAGAACTTCGAGCACGCTCGAAGGTTAGTCGTATCATTGGCGCATAGAGAGTAGTGGAAGCCCACAAACTCCTCGAACAGAACCTTCTGCCAGACGAGGTCGATCCGTTTGAGATCTTCCGATCGAGCCTCCTCGATGAATCAAGCGCATGCCACATCGTGGAGGATGAACAGGGCACGATTTACTCCCTGTCCCAGGTTCAATATCTCGAATTTCGGTCTCGGGATGGGGATCCACGCGGCGACTCAGCGTTGTTCGTGGCGTACATCGTCACGCGCGAGGATGCTCGAGGGTGGGGGTTCGCTGGCGAACTCTATCAGGCGTTCTATGAGTGGGCAAGGGACCGAGCTCACTCCTCCGGACACAACTTTTGGGGAGTCGTCGGTGAGACCGTCGATGGGGTAGAACGTTTCCTGAACAGCATGGGACGAAAGCGCATCTACTTCCAGGAAACTGGAGGAGACGTGCGTGAGGTTCCTTATATTCTACCTCCGCTCGACTGGGATAAGGAAACCGGAAGTCCGCTCCTGAACCCCACCACCGA
>JACPHF010000059.1 GCA_016188735.1 Parcubacteria group bacterium
AAAAAGAGGAGAAGGAAAAGATCAGGTTCAACCCCGAACGCCACATCATGCTGGCCGACGCAAAGAAAGAAAAATCCGATGCCATTGTGGGCGATGAACTGGAATTCAAGCTGGAGCCCAAAGAAGACTACGGCCGCATCGCCGCCCAGACCGCAAAGCAGGTTGTGCTGCAGAAGATTCGGGAGGCGGAACGGGAAACCGTGCTTTTGGAATTTCAGTCCAAGGAAGGAGAATTAATCTCAGGCCTGGTGCAGCGCGTGGAGCCGCGCATGGTATTCTTTGATCTTGGCAAAATCGTCGGCATTCTTCCCAGGGAAGAGCAGGTTCCTGGAGAATTCTATCGTCCGGGACAGCGCCTGAAACTGTATGTCATGCGGGTTGAAGACAGCCCGAAGGGGCCGACGGTTTTCATTTCAAGGGCGCATCCCAAGCTCGTCACGAAACTTTTTGAACTTGAGGTTCCCGAGATTGGGGCCGGCACCGTTGAAATCAAGGCGATCGCGCGAGAACCGGGGTCCCGGTCCAAGGTTGGAGTTGATTCCCATGCGGCCGGAGTGGACCCGGTGGGTTCCATGGTGGGCCAGCGGGGAACACGAGTGTCTGCCGTCATTAACGAACTCGGGGGAGAAAAGATTGATATTATCGAATGGGCTGACGACCCCGAAAACTTTATCAGCCACGCGCTTTCTCCGGCACGGGTGCTTCAGGTGGAGCTGTTGGATAAGAATATGGCAAAGGCCGTGGTGCCGGAAGACCAGCTTTCTCTCGCAATCGGCAGAGAAGGACAGAACGTCAGGCTTGCGGCAAAGCTTACCGGATGGAAAATTGATGTGTGCACGCCCGAAGGAAAGGGTATGAGAGGAGCCGAGGAAGCGGCAGAATCTGGACAAGAAGGAGAAAAGAGTGATAGCGTAGAATCATGAACTTGGTTCCGACAATAATCGAAAAGACGCAGTACGGAGAGCGGGCCTACGACATCTATTCCCGCCTTCTGAAAGATCGCATCATTTTTCTGGGAAGCGTCATTAGCGACGTGGTGGCAAACTCCATCATTGCCCAGATGCTGTTCCTGGCCTCGCAGGATTCCAAGAAAGACATTCAGTTTTACATCAACAGTCCCGGAGGTTCGGTCACAGCCGGATTGGCCGTCTACGACACCATGCAGTACATCAAATGTCCCGTGTCTACCGTGTGCATCGGCATGGCCGCTTCTTTTGGAGCCGTGCTGCTGGCCGCCGGAGAAAAAGGAAAGCGTTTTGCGCTTCCCAACTCCCAGATCATGCTGCACCAGCCCATGGGAGGGGTGCAGGGACAGGCGACCGAGATTGAGATTACCGCAAAGCAGATCGTGAAGATAAAGGAGCGGCTGAACACCATTTTGGCCAAGCACACGAAACAACCGTATGAAAAAATGGAACGCGATACGGACCGCGATTTCTACCTGGACGCAGCGGAGGCGAAGGCCTACGGCATCATTGACGAAGTCATCCAGCCGAAGGTTTGACATTCGTTTTCGTTTTTGGTATGTTTCAGACATGCGATTTTTGAATTATCAATTATCTTTTTCATCATATGAACACATCAATCCTACTTGCGGTAGGCGCGTTTTCGCTTGTGGCAGGTTCAATTCTGGGGTACTTCGTGCGCCAGTCCGTTGCGAGACAGAGAGCTGACACGGTTGAACAAAAACTCAAGCAGCGCCTTGAACAGGTAAAAGAAGAAGCTGCGCAGGTTCTCAATCAGGCAAAAGAAAAAGCGAAGCAGGTCGTTGCGGGAGCCGAAACCGACCGGGAGCTGAGCAGAAAGCAGCTTTTGGAAACAGAACAGATTCTCTTGAAACGGGAAAGCGTCCTGGATGCCAAGGTTTCTTCTTTGGATCAGAAAGAAAAAACCCTTGAACGGGAAGTAGCCGAGGTGAAGCAGAAAGAAAAGGCCCTTGAAGAGGTCCGCCTTCAGGCATTGGAAAAGCTGGAGCGGGCGGCCGGTTTCAGCAAAGAAGAGGCGAAGAAGGAATTGTTTGAGCTGACGCAGCAGCAGCACGAGGCAGATTTGCTGGCCAGGATGCGCAAACTGGAACAGGAGGGAGAAGAGCGTTTTGACAAGCGCGCGAGAGAGATTGTCGCATACGCCGTGCAAAAGGTGGGAGTTTCTCAGGCTCAGGAAATAACCACGACCACGGTGCCCCTCCCTTCAGAAGACCTGAAAGGGAAAATCATCGGGAAAGAAGGAAGGAACATTCGCGCCCTGGAACGAGCGGCAGGTGTTGAGATTATCGTAGATGAAGCTCCGGAAGCCGTGGTCATTTCCGGATTTGACCCCTTGAGAAGACAGGTGGCAAGGGTTGCTTTGGAGCGTCTCATCAAAGACGGCAGAATTCATCCGGCCCGTGTGGAAGAGCAGGTGGAAAAAGCCCAGCAGGAAATCGATTCGCAAATCAAGGAAGCGGGAGAAGCCGTGGTGTATGAACTCGGCATCGTGGGGTTGGATCCCAAGCTCCTGCAGATTCTGGGCCGACTGAAGTTCAGAACATCGTACGGCCAGAACGTGCTGCTGCATTCTTTGGAAGTGGCATATTTGGCTTCTGGCCTTGCCGCGGAACTCGGCGCAAATGTTACCCTGGCAAAAAAAGCAGGGCTCTTTCACGACATCGGAAAAGCCCTGGACCATCAGGTAGAAGGATCCCACGTTGAGATCGGCATGCGCATTCTGGAAAAATTCGGCGTGGAGAAAGAGGTCATTGACGCCATGAAATCCCACCACGAGGATTATCCATACGAATCCGTGGAGGCGATACTGATCCAGGTGGCAGACGCAATTTCAGCGTCCCGCCCCGGAGCAAGAAAAGATACCCTGGAAAATTATCTCAAGCGCATCGGAGAACTGGAGAACCTCGCGGCTTCTTTTCCCGGAGTGGAGAAGGTGTATGCCATTCAAGCCGGGCGCGAAGTGAGGGTGTTTGTAAAACCCCAGGAGTTAGACGATCTGGCGGCCCAGCAGCTCGCGCGCGAAATAGCAAACCGCATTGAACAGGATTTGAGATATCCCGGAGAAATTAAGGTGACGCTTGTGAGAGAAAACAGATTCGTGGAATACGCTCGATAAAATCACGCCGCCCCTTCACGGGGCGGTTTTTATTTACCCCTCCATTTTTGCAAACTGTCCCGACTCTCTGGATTTTCTAAACATCATCTTGAAGAACCAGAGAGAAAAAATCAAATACGTCGCGTTTTCAAGAAGCGCTATTCCCGCTTCGTTCCAGCGTACCGCGGGATTTGTAAGGTTGGCCCGGGCCGCCTCAAAGACGTGGG
>JACPHF010000056.1 GCA_016188735.1 Parcubacteria group bacterium
GAGAAACGAATGAAGAAAAAGGGGAAGGCAGGGTACTGAATGCGGGTAACACCATGCGTTCTATGGCCAGCGCCACGAGCGCGCTTCCCATGCCTGCCGTGAACACCAGGAGGATCATGCGGTTGGGCTCCGGGTGCACGTCTTTTCTCAAAAAATACAAAAGCCAGACGAAGCTCGGTACTATTCCAAGGATAAAAAGCAGGGGATAATTCATTGCTGCACGGGCCACCGTTCAATCATGAGCGATTCCTTCTTGTCTTTAATGGGAAGCAACCGGTAAATTTCCTCCGTGACAAAGGGCACGAAAGGATGCAACAGCTTGAGCGAATCTAAGAGAACGGAAAGCAGTACGTATTGTCGGGAAGCCGCGGTTTTTGGATTTTGCAGCACGGGCTTGGATTCTTCGAGCACGTTGTCTGCGAACGTGTGCCAGAGATAATGATACAGAGTATCTGCGGCTTCCGAAAGACGAAACGCTTCCAAAGAAACCGTTGCTTGTTTTGCAACCCTGGTAAAATCTTCAAGGATATTTTTATCATCTTCAGAGAGCGTAGTTGCAGCAGGGGTATCCTTTATCTGCATAAAGACAAACCTCGCGATATTCCATATCTTGTTTACAAAGTTGCGATATCCCCGCACCTTGTCTTCCGAAAGTTTCATGTCGTTGCCGGGAGCCGCTCCGATAATGAGAGAAAGTCGCGTGGCGGCCGAGCAAGTATGTGCTCATTAAAATCATTCTTGCAACCCAGAAAAAAAGAATATCATATCCTGTTTCCAATATAGAGGTGGGATGATATTTTTTGAGATCTTCTGTATTCTCTGGCCACCCAAGGGTCGAAAAGGTCCAAAGACCTGAAGAAAACCAGGTATCCAGGGTATCGGGATCCTGTACCCACCCCTCTTCTTTTGGCGGTTGTATTCCTACATATATATTTTCGTTGCGGTACCACACCGGGATCCGGTGCCCGAACCAGATTTGGCGGGAAATGCACCAGTCCCTGAGGTTTTCAATCCAGTGGTAGTAGATTTTTTCAAAGCGTTCAGGAAGAATGGTGATTTCCTTGTTTTGCACCACGTGGAGCATGAGTTTCTTGAGGGTGACAACCTCTCCTTTTTTGATGCCCGGGAGTTTTGCATGCGGGAAAGAAAATTCCTTGTTCACGTCCACGAACCATTGTTTCATGATTTGAGGTTCAATGATTCCTCCACCCCGGGAATTGGTAGCGACGCGATGGACATATTTTTCATCTACTTTTACCAAAAGTCCTTTTTGCTCCAGTTTTTTCACGATGAGCGGGCGTGCTTTTTTGATATGCAGCCCGGCAAACTCTCCGGCAATTGGGAGGAGAAGCCCTTTTTCGTCAATAATCTGTTCTTTGTCCAGCTTGTTGCGTTCTGCTATCTCAAAATCCGTCCGGTCATGCCAGGGAGTAATGGTCATGACTCCGGTGCCGAATTCCATATCAATGGAGTCGTCTTTAATGATGGTCGCCGTTACTTTTCTATTTATCCATTCCAGCTCAATTTTTTGGCCGTGTCGGTATTCTTGATACCTTGTATCGTCGGGATGCATCACCACGTATTTGTCTCCGAACTTTGTTTCCGGGCGCGAAGTGCCGATTACGAAAGGCCCGTATTTCAAATAATAGCAAGGATTTTGTTCTTCTTTCCATTCGATCTCGTCGTCAGACACGGTGGTCTGCATGGTGGGGTCCCAGTTCACGACTCGGTTCCCGCGATAGATGATTCCCATATCGTACATGCGTTTGAATGCTTCGCGCACGGCAATACTTCTCGGTTCGTCCAGCGTGTACGCTTCGCGGCTCCAATCCACGGAAGCCCCCATCTTTTTTATCTGATTGACGATGATGTCGTGGCTTGCCTGCGCAAAATCTTCCACCAGCTTAAGAAATGATTCCCTACCCAGATCATGTCTGGTTTTCTTTTCTTTTTTGTAGAGATCCTGTTCTACGCGTGCTTGCGTTGCAATGGCGGCGTGATCGGTGCCGGGGACCCAGAGCGTGCGGAAACCCTGCATGCGCCGGAAGCGGACAAGAATATCTTCTACCGCAAGCATGACGGCGTGTCCCATGTGCAGGGTTCCGGTCACGTTGGGCGGCGGAAGAACGATGGAAAAAGGCCTTGCCGTATTCGCGCTAATGCCTTTTTTGAGGCAGGTATCGGGATTGGAAAAACCGCCCCGTTCCCAGAGTTTTGATATGCGCCCCTCAACTTCTTTTGACGAGTATCGTTTTTCCAACTCCATATTGCTTCATGGTATCGTTTCGTTTGATTTCTGGCAATTTTCCATGTACTGTATGCAAGCAAGGCGCCATCGTCTAGCCCGGTCTAGGACGCGTCCCTTTCACGGATGAAACACGGGTTCGAATCCCGTTGGCGCCACCCTGTATGACCTACTCTTCATATCTTCGGGCAGGCACGGCTCTTGATATTCAGCATCCGGGAGAGCGAAGACTCTACCGGTTTTTTGAAATGCTCCCCGGCATCCTTGCTTGGGGCACGCTTGGAGGAGCCGCTCTGGCTTCCTGGCTGTTTCCCGTTCCTACCGCGTTTTTCATCATGGCGTTTGTCGTGTATTGGACGACGCGCTCCCTGTATCTGTCTTTTCACCTGCGTTCCGGATACAAGAAGATGAAAATCCATGAGAAAGAGGACTGGCTCGGCAAGCTTGAGCAACTTAAAAAACCTGGAGCCCTACCAGATTGTGCGAGAGAGCATGCAGTCCTTTGTTCAGGCGGCATATCCAAAAGATCGTTTCATGGTTGTTCTTGCGGTTGAGGGGCGTGGAGGAGAAGAAGAACTGCGAAAAGCAGAGCTTCTTCGGAAAGAGTTTCAGAATTCTTTTTTTCGGTTTCTTGTTGCCGTCCACCCCGCATCTCTGCCTGGCGAAATTGCCGGCAAAGGGGCAAACGAAGCATGGGCCGCCAGGAAAGCAAGAGAAGAACTCATTGATCCTTCAAAGATTCCCCATGAACAAATTGTCGTTTCTTCGTTTGACGCCGATACCGCGGTTCCAAATCAGTTTTTCGCGTGTCTCGCGTTTCACTATCTCACGTGCAAGGATCCCGGTCGCACGAGCTTCCAGCCCATTCCATTGTTCCTGAACAACATCTGGCAGGCTTCTCCTCTTTCCCGCATCTTCTCGTTTTCCGCGACATTCTGGATGACGATAAATCAGGAGCGTCCGGAGAAACTCATCACGTTTTCTTCCCATTCCATGAGCTTTCGGGCATTGGTTGACGTGGGGTATAGGCTCTGCAACGTGGTGTCCGACGATTCGCGTATCTTCTGGCAATGTTTGCTCAGGTACGATGGAGAGTATCGGGTTCAGCCCATCTTCTATCCCGTATACATGGATGCGATTACGGCTCCTTCGTTTATTCGAACCCTGGGAGCCATGTACAGACAGCAGCGGCGCTGGGCGTACGGAGCGAGCGAGATACCGTATGCGCTGTTCGGATTCTGGAAGAACCGCACCATTCCCTTTAAAAAGAAATTTTCCCTGGCCATGGAAC
>JACPHF010000063.1 GCA_016188735.1 Parcubacteria group bacterium
GTTGGGGAACACGTTTGCTGCGATTGTGCCTCCGAGACTCTTGATCGCTTCTCCGAGAATGACGAGCGAGGAGACGCCGTCCAGATCCGAGTCGCCGTATAAGATAATGCGCTCTTTGCCGACTGCCGCCTGTCTGATGCGCGAAGCGGCGGCCGCAAGATTTTTAATTTCCATCGTAGTATCCCAATGCCGCCAAGCCGGGAAGCCTGTCGTTAGCAAGAAACGCGAGGAGCGCTCCCCCTCCGGTTGAAACATGGCTGAATTTATCCTGCAATCCTTTCTTCTGCAAAAACGCGTTCAAATCCCCTCCGCCGGCAACCGAGTAGGCTTTGCTTTCTATGATTGCCTGCGCAAGGGCAAGGGATCCGTGTTCGTACGCGGCTTCCTCAATCTTTCCCACGGGACCTGACCAAAACACGGTTTTTGCGTTTTTCAAAACCTTACAAAACATTTTGATGGTTGCGGGGCCAATATCAAACTCCAGGCCATTCCCGGGATTGCTGTCCACGGGAAGAGAAAGCTTTGCCATGTTCGCGAAACGAATGCCTTTGGACGCGATCTCGTTCGCGATGAGATTGCTCACGAGAATGTTGTCTGCAACATTGGAGATCGTATCCAGGAAATCCGCTTTTGTCTCCACTTTCGTGCCTCCGACAACCACGACCATGGGCTTTGCCGGATTCTTAAGCAAGGGTTCCAGGGCCCGCACTTCTTCAAGAAGTTCGAATCCCGCAAAAGCAGGAAGAAGCCGAGGGATCTGTGCGATGGACGCGTGAGCGCGATGGCTCGTGGAAAACGCTTCGTTGACGTAGCGGTCTCCAAGACGCGCCAACTGCTGGCCGAAATCCAAGGTGTTCGCTTCTTCTTCTGCGTGGAAACGCACGTTTTCCAATAAAAGTACGTCTCCGTTTTTCATGGCAGCAACGGCTCGCTCGCTTGCCGTTCCAATGCAGTCTTCGGTCTTTGTCACGGAAATGCCCAGCCGCTCACTCAGTAGAGAGCGAACATTATCGAGCCTCAAGTGCTCCACGACGCGGCCCTTCGGTTCCCCTAAATGGCTCAGCAGAATCACTTTTGCTCCCTTCCCAATGAGGAAGCCGATGGTCCTAAGCGCAGAAACGATGCGCAGATCGTCAAGAATGTTCCCCTTCTCGTCCATGGGAACATTGAAGTCGCATCGAACAAGCACGCGTTTATTGAGCACCTCGGCCTGCGCGATGCTTTTCATTGGGAATCAAATGAAACGGTCTGTCCGGGTTCCAGCTTCCCTTGTTTGGGTTCTGGCGAAACGGCGGGTTTCTGTTCAAGGGCGGAGAATAGCGCTTTGCGCACCGCATCCCGGTCTATGTCTTTCCTGTTCGTTTCCTGTTTTCCACGCGAAGGATGAAACAAGACGGGTTCAAGGGATCGTGCCCGATTGAGAGAAAGAGGGGGTTCTTGCGGACCTGAGTGTTTGTTCTGCAGTTTCTTTCTGCAGGATTTGCAGTAGGTTGGACGCTTACCGTCAGGCTGAAAAACGACTTTCGTGTCCCTGCCGCACATGCTGCACCTGGCGTCATACAGAACCTGAGGCTGTTCTTGAGATGAAAAGGAGGCTCCGGGTTGCTGAGAGGGCCGAGAAGGAGGGGCTGCCGATTGAATCCCCACCCATTCTGCGATGTTAGCTTCCACCTGGGCAATCTTGGTGCCGTATCTTTGCCTTGAAAGGGCAATAATCTCCTGTTCTTGGGATTCCGCGGGGCGTTCCTGGGGAGCAAGCGTGCTTGCCGAAAAGGGTTTTCCGGCGATGCCGTCTATCATGAGCTTCACATACGCGTGGTATTTCGTAAGGTTCACAAAATCCTGCATGAGAAAATCAGGGGAGAATTCTTTTTCAAGGGCTTCGGCGTCCTCGGCCCCGACGCGGAACGTGACGATGGTTCCCATGTTTCCGAATACGGCGTCGCGCACCTTGGCTTCATTGCCCGTGCCGAGCTGGGCGATGTATTGATGGCTGAGGATAAGAGCGAGGCGGTATTTTCGGGCCTCGGAAAGAATGTTCACGAAGCTGTCCGTGGCGAAGTTCTGAAACTCGTCAATGTACAAGAAGAAGTCTTTGCGTTTTTCTTCAGGAATATCCACGCGAGACATTGCGGCAAGCTGCAATTTGGTGATGAGCAAGGCTCCCAAGAGGCGGGAATTATCCTCCCCGATCCTGCCTTTCGCGAGGTTGGCGATAAAAATCTTCTGTCCGTCCATGATCTCGCGCATATTGATGGTGGAATGGGTCTGGCCGATGATGTTGCGCACAAGCGGATTTGCGATAAACTGGCCGACCTTGTTTTGAATGGCCGCGGTCGCCTCAACCTCGTAGCGCTGGGTGTACCTGGCGTATTCTTGGGTCCAGAATGCCTTCACCACCGGATCTCCGATGTTATTCACGACCTGCTTCCGGTATTCAACGTCGGCCAGCATGCGGTTTACCCCAAGCAGCGTGGAACCCGGAGACTCCAGAAGCGCCAAAATCGCGTTATTCAAAATATATTCCATGCGGGCCGACCATACGTCGGGCCAGATCTTCTTGAACACGGACATTAAGCCCGAAGCAACCAGATGCCGGTATTCGGGGCCCACGTCTTCCATCACGTTAAACGCGATGGGATACGCCATGTCGGCCGGATTAAAGTACACCACGTCCTGCACGCGCTCTTTTGGCACAAAGTGTAAAATTTCTTCTGCGGCCTCTCCGTGCGGATCAACAAATCCAACGCCCTCTCCTCCGACCATGTCCTGGATGATCATCTGTTCCAGCATGGAGGTCTTTCCCATGCCGGTTTTGCCGAGCACGTAGAAATGGCGGCGCCTGTCGTCGCGCTTGATGCCGAATTTCTGCTTCCGGTTGCGGAAGGTTGTTTCCCCGAAAAAATTGATGTCTAGCATTGAAAGTACGAACTATTCTTCCTGCGGAATAATGGGAGGGGCTTGTCCCTTCTTCGTTTCCACCCGCTGCACGGCCTGAGTGGTGACGGTCATCTCGGATGGGATATGGAAAATCGTAGCCAGCTCTTCGATGTTGAGCAGATACATGCCGCGTACGCCTTCCGGGAAAAGCGTCGGGAGACGTTTCGTATAGTTGCGGAACAGGCGGCGCTTCCGGGTAAACAGACGCCTCTTGTCTAAAAACCAGGTAAATATGGTGTGCACCTTCGTGGTGACGCCCCTGATCAGACGCATATTATTGAGATCCCACGAGCTCAGTTGGCTGAAAAAGCTCATCACGGTAGCCTTTGCGGGACTGAAATAGTTCTCGCGCTTTGCCACGTACATGAAACGTATGGCCGCCTGGAACCCGTACTTGCTTATCTTTTCCTCAATGGCGGATACGATGATCTTCTCTCCCGGAGTCAGTTTCATTTCAGGAGGAATGATCTCCTGGACCTTCGGGGCTTCGGGAACCTGACCGGTGATCAGAAGGCTGCCCGCCGACTGGAGCTGGCCCCTCAAAGACTCGTCGGCTGGCTTGGGCCTGCGCACGAGCACGTCCACGATCTTCTTGCCGACGCCATGATACTTGTATTCAACCTGCGAAATCGGACGGAGCACGAACTGTATCCACATCTGCTCTCCGGGACCCAGGGTCGTCAACCCTTCCAGAAGCAGGGCCATGGGATCCATGCGTTTCTCTTCGGGCGTCATCATGCTCTCTTCAAAGAACTTGGAATATGTCTTGATGGGATACACGTCCGGTTTCTCCAACATATAGCTCGTACCCCACAGATCCCAGTCTTTGTTTGGTATGTCTTGAGGGACGTTCTTCGTGTAGTCCTCAACCTCGCTGAGCTCGGCATCCGGATACTGCGAATACACGGCGGACTCAATGAGCTTGCGGGCTCCCCTGGGAAACCGCAGATAGAAATGAATCGCTCCTTCAATGGAAACGATTTCCAGGGTTATCCTCAATTGGTATTTCCCTTCAAACCACTTTTCTCTCGGGTTTGACGGGTCATAAAGCTGCCAGAAGCCGGAAAACACGTTCTCCATGGTCTTGATGGGCCGAAGCACCTGCCGGGGAAACCTCAGCTCCAAGAACATGTATGGGTTGTACGTGTCAAATATCTCCATGCGCCACCACAGCCAGAAGAAGCGCGCCGGACCAAACAGCACAAAGGGAAAAAAGAGCCACCACCATGCGCCCACAAAATCCAAGAGAACGTTGAACGAAGGCATATGCTATCCGTTTTTGCGATAGGAATATCTTTGCTGATCGTCTTTGAGAAAGCGAGAATGGTCCTGAAGATTCAACAGCACCGTGCTCGCTTTCACCTGGCGCAAACGAAGCACCTCTTGTATGATAGCATCTTTTTTCATGGGCTGCCCCTTTTCTTTGAGTATGCTCACGATGACATCCTTGACGGTGCCGGGAGCCACTCCCCACTCGGAGAGCGCGTACTTTCCCCTTCCGACAAGCACAAACCTTTCGTCTTTGATGAGTTCGTTGTGCACGGTCTGCACGAGCGTGGGACCCTGTTTTTTCTGAAGCCCGAGCTCATCAATCAATTGGGCGACTTCGCGAAAATGAAGGGGCTGCTGCTTGTGTTTCAAAACAATGTACGCGCGATCTCTCACTCCCCGGGGCTTCACCTCGGGCCATTCCACGAGCCCCCATCTTCCTTCAAAGGTCTGCTCGATGTCTTTTGCAATCTCCAAATGCGACATCAATACCCGCTCTTCCAGGGAACGCGCAAGTTCGTTGAACTGCATAGGTTTCCCCTGCGACTCCAGATGTTTCTTGAGTTTCTGAAGAACCTGGGGGAGGATTTTGCCAAGATCCCTCTTCTTGGTCCAGAAAGAATAGAAGTCGTCGCTTTCTTTCTCCCGCACGAGATCCTTGGAGAACATCAAAAGAAAAGCAACGCAGTTCTCAAGAGACGCCACCCTGTCGGTCAATTCCTGCAGAAGCAGGTCTTCCCGTCTGAATCCCCCTGCTTTTGCCAACAGGCTGGAAACGAGTTCAAAGAGTTTGCGCATGTTCTGTTCTTTCGCGTCCCGTTCCAAGCGCTCCTCGATCTGCCTCAGCCCTCCGGCCTCAATCTGACGAACTCGTTCCCGCGTGACGCCAAAACTCCGCCCTATCGCTTCAAGGGTTTGGGATTCCTCTTCCTCCAGTCCGAATCTCCGAGAAAGCACGTCCCTGGTTCTCTCGTCTACGGAAGAAAGCAGGGCCAATGAAAGTTTTTGATAGTCAATTGCCATATATGGTCTCCTCTATTGAACCAGAAATTTGACAGCGTGTCAAGCCCCGTTCCTCCTGTGCCAAAGAAGAAGCAGCGGAGGAGCAAGCAGTATGGAAGAGTAGGAGGAGCAAGCAGTATGGAAGAGTAGGTGCCCGCAACAACTCCGGCTATGAGGACGAGCGCAAAGGGTTTCAACGTCGCCCCTCCAAAAACATAGAGGGCGACAAGCACCAGAAGCACCGTAAACGAGGTGCTTATTGACCTCCCAAGGGTTTGTTTTACCGAGACGCCCACCGTTTCTTCCAACGCGGCTCCCGTGCGCCTTTTCAGGTTTTCCCTGATCCTGTCAAATACCACGATGGTGTCGTTGATGGAATATCCAAGAACGGTCAAGAGCCCGACGATCACGGGAATGCTCACCTGCAGGTCTTGAAACCTGCCGAATACGGCAAATACCCCTAGGGGCACCACCAAATCGTGCATCGTCACAATCAAGGCGGCCAGGCTGTATTCCCAGGAATACACGGTCCCCCCATGCTGGCGGAACGCGAAAGCAATGTACAGAATGATGACGAGCGAAGAGAGAGCGGCCATGAACAGCGTGTCCTGGCGCAGTTCTTTTCCTATGACAGGGCCGATGGATTCAAAGCGCAATTCCCTGACATCGGGCCCCAGAAGCGAAAGAGCGTGCTGGTGCGTCTGCTCTGAAATGTCTTTCATCTTAACAATCAGATTCTTTTCTGCGGCGGGCTGCAGGGACTCGAGTCCGATATCAAGACCGGAAAGTTTCTGAGCTACCTCGTCATTGGAAGGGCGGTGTTCCTGAAACTCAACCTCCATGATGCTTCCTCCCGAAAAATCAATGCCGGGACGCAATCCAAAAAACAGCAGGGCTCCCAAGCTTGCCGAAATCACGAGCAGGCAAAACGCAAGAAAGAATGGGGCCAGTCTGGAAAACGTCATATCTTTGCGATTCGTTCAAGTATGGTGCCGCGCAAAAGGCGCAGCAATACCCTGGTGACCATCAGGGCGGAAATCATGCTCACGATAATACCTATGGACAAAGCCACGGCAAATCCCTTCACGAATGACGATCCGAACTGGAAAAGAATAAAGGCCACGAGAAGCGTCGTGCCGTTTCCGTCCCGAATGGACGGCCAGGCCCGGGAAAATCCCTGCTCCAGGGCCGCGGTAAAGCTTTTCTGCGATCTCAGCTCTTCTTTCATGCGGGCGAACACAAGAATATTCGCGTCAACCGCCATGCCTATGGAAAGAATGAACCCCGCAATGCCCGCGGCTGTCAAAGTGACGGGAATCAGTTTAAACAACGCAAGAGTAATCGCGACATATATGCCGAGCGCGCAACTTGCAATCACTCCCGGAATCCGATACCAAAGAATCATAAAAAGCGCTACGGCAAGGAGTCCTAAGGCACCCGCCTTTAGGCCACTTTGCTTTGTCTCGCTACCAAGCGAAGCGCCTATGGTCTCGCTCCCGATGAGCTCTATCGCAACGGGAAGCGCGCCGGTATTCAAGCGGCCCACGAGTGTCTTCGCTTCTTCCGCAGTAAAGACGCCGGTAATCTCCGCATCGCCCGAAGCGATTTCTTCGCGGATGACGGGAAGCGTCAAGGGCGCGCCGTCAAGATAAATCGCGAGCACTTTCCCGACATTCTCGCGCGTAATAGCGGCAAAAAGCTTTTTGCCTTCGGCGTTAAACCGGAGCGATACGCTCGGCGCGCGCGTGGTTCCGTCAAATTGGAGAGTCGCTTTTTCAAGAAATCGCCCTGTAAGAGTCGTGGGGGTAAAGTAACCGCTGACATCGGCATTTTCATCTAAGGGGAGAGACGCGCCCGACTTTTCAATGCGGAATTCCAAGAGCGGGGTCTCGCCTATCATCAGTACCGCTTTGTCTACATCCGTTATTCCCGGAAGCTCCACGATAAGCCGGTACTCTTTTTCTTCGCTTAAAAACCCGCCGTACGTTTCCGTCTGCACCCGCGGTTCGGCGACGCCGAAAAGATTCACTCTGCGTTCTACCACGTCGCGGAGCGACTCCAGAGAATCTTTAATCTCTGAAAATGCGACTGACGACACATCTGCCTTGTACACAAGCTGTGTGCCTCCGGCAAGGTCAAGTCCAAAACGAAACGGGAATCTCGTTCGTTCCGCATACGCAAAAAACCCGAGCGCGAAGCCCGATACGAAAAATAGTGCCGCAAAAAGACGAAACTTTAACATACATTGTTACATTGCTCTATTGCTAAATTGCTAAATTGTTGAAAAATTTTTTGCGCTTTTGTAACAATTTAACAATGCAACAATTTAACAAAAGAATCCATGCGAGCTTCTTCTCGGCGGAGAAGAAGTAAAACGCCGCGGCAAGTCCCGAAAGAAACGCGGCGTGTCCGGAAGGGAATGAATCGCGGTCTCCGTGCGGGAAAAGCAGGTTTACATCGCGAAGCTCTAAAAAAGGCCTCGGGCTCGCTATGAGACCCTTCACGACGCCCGCGGCAAGCCAAGCAAGGACAGCGGCAGTGAAAATAAATACCCATTTTCTGGCAACCTCTTTCTCGTGAATGCTCCCTCGTGTCTTCGCTATTTCGTAGAGCGCATATGCCCCAAGCGCGAGCGTTGCGATAAGCGCCGCCGGTTGCGCGAGAAAGTATATCAACGAATCGAGCGCATCAAAGCGACCGACAAGCACATTTAAAAGCCGGAGTAAAAACTCGTTCATGGGTAAAAGTATCTAGTATCGAGTATCGCGTATTTGGTATAAAAAATCAACCCCGTAGTAGAAATTTGTATTGTGTAAAAACACGTTCCGCCGAAGGCGGAACAATACAAATTTTCACTACAGGGTCAACGACTAGACGCCTTTGGGCTAGCCGTTGCACGCATAAGTTCTAGGCGTTTAGCGCAAAAAGATTTTGGAAAAGCACCGCGACAGTAACCGGCCCGATCCCTCCCGGAACCGGCGTGAAGAGCGAACATTTCTCAGCGACTTCAGGCACCGCATCTCCGACTATTTTCCCTCCTTCCTCGCTCGCTCCCGCATCAAGAACTATCGCGCCTTGGCGGACTTCGCGCTCGGGCAGACCGAATACGCCCATGGCGATTCACTTCCCATGCTGTCCTGCTTGATCGGTCCAAACGGCTCCGGCAAGTCCACCGTCCTCGACGCATTCGGTTTCGTTGCCGATTGCCTCCTCGAAGGGGTCGAAGCGGCTTGCGACAAGCCGCAGCGGGGCGGCTTCGATCGCATCCGTACCCAGGGAAGCGCTGGTCCCGTTCAATTCGAGATCTTCTTCGAGGCCGGGGACGCCAGGCGCCCG
>JACPHF010000009.1 GCA_016188735.1 Parcubacteria group bacterium
CCAATCCCCAAGGCAATGGTTCCCGAACTGGGGGCAAAAATCCTTTCGCTCACAGACCCGAAGAGAAACATGTCCAAGTCAGACCCCATGGATTCCCAAATCCTGCTTTTGGATGAGCCAGACGCCATCCGCAGAAAAATATCCCGGGCGCTTACCGACCGCGGCACCGCGGTTTCGTACGATCCCGCCAAAAAACCGGGGATATCAAACCTTCTCACCATCTACTCGCTCTTTGCCGATATGACGGTCAAAGAAACAGAAAAGAAATTCTCGAAAAAAGGATACGCCGCGTTCAAAAAGCAACTTGCCGATCTCCTGGTGCAGAAATTGGAGCCCGTCAGAAGAAAATACGCGGAACTCGGTTCTCGGGAAGTCTACGTCCAGGAAATCATCAAACAGGGCGCACAACGCGCGCGTTCTGTAGCGCAGGACACCATGGGAGAGGTGCGCCAAAAAGTGGGATTCTTGCAGGCGTAGATTAGGCGCTTTCCCAATCCTTACCCACGAAATCGAATCTCTGAAGCTTCTCTCGGAACAGCTGCTCAATTTCGGCAAGCCGTTCTTTTGTTTTCGCCTCAAACCGCAGTACGAGCGCAGGCAGGTTTGAAGTAGCCCGCACCAACCCCCACCCGTCTCCAAACAGCACCCGGGCTCCGTTAATATCAATGACTTCGTACTCTTTCTTGAACTCTTGGGTAAGCTCTTCTACAACCTGATACTTCTTATCATCCGGGCATGAGGCGTGAAGCGCCGGAGAGGATATGTAATATGGGGTGCTGGCTATGAGCTCCGACACTTTTTTGTTCTCGCGGGAAAAGTATTCCAGAAGCTGCAGGCTCGCGAACATGGCATCGTCAAATCCGTAATACCCTTCGGAGAAAAAGATGTGGCCCGACATCTCCCCTCCCAAAGCAGCTCCCTCTTGCTGCATCTTTTCTTTGATATAGGAATGGCCCGTCTTCCACATGATGGGAACGCCCCCGTGATTCTTGATGTCTTCCGGAAGCGCCTGAGAAACTTTCACGTCAAATACGATCTTTGCCCCCGGTTTCTTTTGGAGCATGAGGCGGGACAGGAGGATGAGATAGCGGTCGGGCCAGATGTTCTGTCCTTTCTCATCCACCAGGCCGAGACGGTCCGCGTCCCCGTCAAAGGCAAAACCGAAATCGGCCCCGTGCGAAATCACCTGAGATGCCGTGTCTTCCATCATTGCTACGTTTGCGGGATTGGGAGTGTATTTTGGATATGCAGGGTCAGGATTCGTAAGATATTCTATCACCTGGCACCCCGCTTCCCTGAGAATCTGGGGGGCAAAAAATCCCGCGGTGCCGTTTCCCGTATTCACCACCACCTTAAAGGGCCTGATGCCGGACACCCTGGAGAGAAGATCTTTTTTATAGGGTAGAAATATGTCTTCTTTCCTCAGAATCTTCCCTTGCCCCTGAGAAAAGCTTTTCTGTTCAATACTCTGGCGGATCTCCTGGAGATCCTGCTGGTTCAGCGTGTGGGAATATCCGAGGGAGAGCTTCAACCCGTTCCATCCCACGGGATTATGGGATGCGGTTACCATGAGACCTCCCTTGGTCTTAAGATAATGCTGGGACCAGTAAAACATCGGGGTGGTGGCCATGCCTATCTCAATGATGCCGCATCCCGAACTCAGCAGCCCGCGGATTGCGGCTTGGTAGAATTCTTCCGACGTCGCCCTGTTGTCGTGGGCAACTATGGATTCTTGGATTCCGCGCTTGGCGAGAAAGGTTCCGTAGGCTTTCCCCAGAAGCTCCAGGGAATTTGCATTAAGCTCCTGATCGTTTTCCCTCCCCCTAATATCGTATTCTCGGAATATGGATGGATTCAGTTGCATACCCACCTATTATATGCTATCGTGCCCTCATGCCAAACTACGAATGGACACTTCTTCTGGATCCTTTACTTGAAGAAGAACGGGCCGGACAGCAGCTTGCCGCCGCGGCCTCCCTTATCCAGGAAAACGGGGGCATGGTGCAGTCGCAAGAAGTATTGGGGAAACGCCCCCTGCCAAGCTCCGTACAAAAGCGCAGAGAGGCCCATCTCTGCCGCATTGAGGCAACGCTTGCCCCGGAGAACTGCGAAACCGTGGGAAAGAAACTCAATGAAATGCCCGCAATCATCCGCACGATGCTGACCGTAAAGAGGCACCGCAGTCCCCTGCCGCAACGAAGGCAACTGCACGTAAGCGTGTTAAAAACGCCCGCAGAAGCCAAGGAAAAAATAGACGTCCAGGAGATTGACAAGAAAATTGACGAACTCCTCCAGAAACCACAGGTATGAATCTGAACAAAGTTTTTCTCATTGGAAATTTGACCGCGGATCCGGAACTCAGGTCCACGACTGGGGGGCAAAAAGTGTGCACCCTTCGCATTGCAACCAACCGCGTCTGGAAAAACCAGGCAGGACAGAAACAGGAGAAGCCGGAGTTTCACAGCGTCATTCTGTGGGGAAGGCTGGCCGAGGTAGCCGGCGAATACCTCAAAAAGGGAAACATGGCGTATGTGGAAGGACGCATACAGACGCGAACCTGGGACGATCAGCAAAGCGGACAGAAGAGATACCGCACCGAGATCGTGGCAGAACGGCTCCAGCTCGGCCCCAAAAAACAGTATTCGGGCGAAGAGGGAGAGAATTTCCGGCAACCTCCCTCAAAGGAGGCCCCTCCGGCAGAAGAAATTCCGATTATCGAAGAAGATGAAGATATTGACGTAAAAGACATACCATTCTAATGGATTGTTCATTCTGTAAAAAAGACATCCAGGACGTAGATTTCAAAGAAACGATCGTGCTCAAGCGTTTTATTTCCGGTCTTGGGAAGATCCGTGGACGAAAGCGAACCAATCTGTGCGCATTCCATCAGCGCCAGGTAAGCAAGGCAATAAAACAGGCGCGGCACCTCGGCCTGCTCTCTGCCACGTTCAAATAACGGTTACAGGCCCAGGAAGCTGCGCAAGAACGATGCCGGAATCACCGTGACGCTCCCCGAGGGAGCGATTGCGGCAATGCCGGCCACGCGACCCTCTACCGTGAAAACCGTGGCCCCGGTCGAGGACGCTGTTTCTGTCATCGTGCTCTGAATCAAATCTCCTGTGACAGAACGCACGATCCCCTCGTTGACGACCGTGCCCGTATCGTTTCTGGCGAGAAGCACGAGCTTCATTCCGGGCCTGAGTTCTCCTTCATTGACGAACCCGGCCGTGGACAAGTTGTTCTTATCCACCTTCAGCAGAGCGAGGTTGTTTGCCGCGTCGCGCTTGAGCACCTGGGCGGGAATTTTTTCCTGGCCTTGATCAAGCAACACCGAGACCCCGAAGCCCGACGGCACCAGTGAGGCTCGAGTCAGAATCAAACCATCTGAAGTCACGACAAGTCCGGAACCCTTCCTGAGGGCCGAGCTTTGCACCAATACCACGGTCTTGCTGGACTTCTCTACGGTTTTCTCCAGGGCCGCAGGCTCGTCAACCGAAATTCTGGAGACCGGCTGCACAAGCACGGTGCGCGCGTTCCACTCCTGAATGAACTTCAAATCCTGGAACGCGGGAGTAGAAGCGAGATACGGCAGCAAGAACGCCTGCGCCCAAATTCCTCCCGCGGCTCCCAGAACAAAAATACAAATGATCAAAAAGATGCGTTTTATCATTCGCTTCAGACAGCAACCCGGGCTGTTTTTTTCTTTAGAGGAGAAACAAGATGATCGAGCCCTTGAAATACGATCGCTTCGTCTTTTTCGTCAAGAACCACCCGGACTCCCGCGGGAATCTCTCCCGCAACGATCTTCAAAGACAAGGGGTCGAGTACGAGCCGCTGGATCACTCGGCGCAATGGGCGCGCGCCAAGATTCGGATCGAAGCCCTTCTGGGCGAGCAGGGCTTTCGCTTTTTCGGTTGCCTCCAGCTCAATATTCTGAGCGGCAAGGCGCCCCTCCACCTTGGCAAGTTCGAGTTCCACGATGCGCGTAATTTCCTTTTTCGTCAGGTAGTTGAAAATAATGACTTCGTCGATGCGGTTCAAAAACTCCGGGCGAAATTCCTCCTTGAGGGCTGCCATCACTTTTTCCCGCACGTTTGATTTTGTTTCCTCCCCCCGTTCCCCCAGGAATCCCATGGGGGCCATGAGGGCTATATGCGAAGAACCGACATTGGAAGTCATGATAATGATGGCGTTCTTGAATGAAGCGACCCTCCCTTTTGCGTCGGTAAGGCGGCCGTCTTCCAGAATCTGCAGGAGGATATTGAATACTTCGGGATGCGCTTTTTCCACTTCATCCAGGAGGATGACGCTGTACGGACGCCGGCGAATCTTTTCGGTCAGCTGGCCCCCTTCTTCATATCCCACGTATCCCGGAGGAGAACCTACCATTCTGGATACGGTGTGGCGCTCCGCGTACTCCGACATGTCCAGACGAATCATGGCATTCTCATCGTTAAACAGAAACTCTGCCAGCGCCTTGGCGGTTTCCGTCTTGCCGACTCCGGTCGGACCGAGAAAGAGAAATGATCCTAAGGGCCTGTTCTCTTCCGAAAGGCCCGCCCTGCTCCTTCTGATGGCCGACGCGATGGCCTGCAGCGCCTCATCCTGTCCAACCACGCGCTTTCTGAGAGCGTCTTCCGTCTTCTCCAGTTTCTTTGCTTCTTCTTCCATGAGACGCATAACGGGTATCCCCGTCCACCTGGCCACCACCTTTGCCATGTCTTCTTCCGTCACCTCTTCCTTGACGATGGGACGGTTCTTTTGAAATCTCAGAAGCTTGCGCTCTTCCGCCCTGAGCTTTTTGAGAAGATCGGGGATAAGGGAATATTTCACTTCCGCGACTTTTTGCAGATTGCCTGCCGTTTGCTCCCGCTCTGCCTCAAACCGAAGCTGATCCAGCTTTGCCTTGAGTTCTTTGATGCTATGCACCGCTTCCTTCTCTAAAAACCATTTGGCCTCGATTGCCTTTTCTTTTTCTCTCAGATCGGCGAGCTGCCTGATGATGACCTTCCTTTTTTTCGTCTCCCCCTTTTCCGAATTGAGCGCCTCTTGTTCAATTTCAAGCTTTTGAATCTTGCGCTTGAGCTGATCCAGCTCAACGGGTTCTGACTCCATATCCAGCCGCAAAGCGCTCATGGCTTCATCCATGAGGTCGATTGCCTTGTCGGGCAAAAACCGGTCCGAGATATACCTGGCGGCAAGATTCGCCGCGGCCACCAGGGCGGAATCCCGAAGCTTGACGCCATGATGCAGCTCGTACTTTTCTTTGATGCCGCGAAGAATCGATATGGTATCTTCAATGGTAGGTTCCGCCACGTAAATCGGCTGGAAGCGGCGCTCCAGGGCCGGATCCCGTTCAATGTGTTTTTGGTATTCCTTGAGCGTGGTGGCTCCAATTGCCCTCAGGTCTCCCCGCGCCAGCGCGGGCTTGAGAAGATTGGAAGCGTCAATCGCGCCTTCGGCGGCTCCGGCTCCGACAAGCGTATGCAGCTCGTCAATGAACAACAGGTATTTGCCGGCCGCCCGATCCAGCTCTTTGAGCAGGGCCCTGATGCGGTCTTCAAATTCTCCGCGGTACTTCGTGCCCGCGATCAAAGATCCCAAGTCGAGCGAGATGATCTCCTTGTCTTTCAGAGATTCGGGTACCTCCCCTTTCACGATCTTTTGAGCCAAGCCTTCCGCAACCGCGGTTTTCCCAACGCCGGCTTCTCCGATAAGGACAGGGTTGTTTTTCGTGCGGCGGGAAATCACCTGCATGAGCCGTCTGATCTCTTCTTCCCTGCCGATGACGGGATCGAGTTTGCCGAGTTCGGCTAACCGCGTCAGATTTTTCGAGTATCGTTCGATAACCTGGTATTTGGATTCCGGGGTTGGATCCGTAATCCGAACTCCTCCCCTGATCTCGGCCAATACCTTAAGCACGGTATCGTAATTGAGCTTGCCGAACTCCAGCGTGGCGGCATCTTTTCCTCCCTGCACGAAATGCGTGTGTTCCAGCACTTCTTTCGCCTTGGTCTCGATATCAACCAGGGCAAGCAGCAAATGCTCCACCGAAACATATTCGTCCCCCATCTTTCCTGCTTCTGACCTGGCTTTTTCAAGCACGCGCGCCAAATCCTGCGTCAGATAGAACTGACCGAATACGGCAGGACTGGTGCTTTTTGGAACTCGTTCGAGTATGTTTGCCGCCTTCTTTTTCAAATCCTCCACGTCGGCTCCCATCTTCGCCAGGGCAGTCTGCACAACGCTTCCTTCCTGCGAAAGCAGCGCATACAGCAGATGGAGCGCATCAACCTGCTGCTGGCCCTTTTCCTGCGCCAGCTGCTGAGCCACCATGATTGCCTCCTGGGCTTTATTCGTAAAATTTCCGCCGTTCATGTCTTTTTTATATCACAAAACCAACAACAATCAAGCCTCCGAGAGTGTCCACCTCCTTGCTACTGCGTGCGAGAACCGAGCTCCAGGTTTATGGTTTTTTCCTCGGAATCAGAGAGTACTATGAGGGTGATAGGGTCTCCGGGATTGTATTTCTGGATGACCTTACCCAGCGAATTATCCTGCGTAATCCGTTCGCCGTTGAGCCGCAAGATAATGTCTCCTGCCTTGAGTCCTGCCTTGTCAGCGGGAGAACCCGACTCAACCGCGGGTTCTCCGTTCTCGCCCTGCACCACGAGAGCGCCGTAATCAACTTCAAGCTTCCGATCCTTTTGCACTCCCGAAGTAACCTGAAGATATCTGACGCCCAAAAACGCATAGGTTATCTCTCCTCCTTTTCGCACCTGGTCAATGGAGCGCTTTATCTTGTTGATCGGAATCGCAAATCCGATGCTCTGGGCTCCGGAAACGGTCGCGGTGTCCATGCCTATCACCTGGCCCGCAAGATTAAGGAGGGGCCCTCCGGAATTTCCCTGGTTGATTGCGGCGTCGGTCTGAATCACGTCTTCAATAGTTTCCACGAAGCTTCCGCTTCCCGTAGCCGTAATGGTGCGGCCGAGCCCGGATACGACGCCCGTGGACACCGTGTTGCGGAATTCGCCGAGCGCGTTGCCTATGGCAATGACCGTCTGGCCGATCTGCAAAGCATTGGAATCTCCAAGATTCGCCACCGGGAAACTTGCTTCAAGGTTCTCAATTTTCAAGATAGCGAGATCCTGCACGGGATCCCGCGCGAGCACTTTGGCGGGGTATGATTTTCCGTCATTCGTAAACACGGTGTACTCGGCTTGCGAATCAAGCACCACGTGCTTGTTCGTCACCACCAGGCCGTCTGTGGCAACGATGAATCCGGATCCTCCGCCGACTTCCTTTTTTTCCGTGCCGCGCTGGCGATACTGAGGAATTTGAAGCTGCACAGGGGATTGATTTCCGAACGGGTTTACAAAATACTGTTCGAGAACGGGAACGTCTTTCGTGATGACAATGCTGACCACCGCAGGAGAGACATCCTGTACTGCTCCGATAATTTTCTCTTCCTGTGTCGTTTGCGGAACATACTCTGGTTTTAATTCGACAGAAGGCGTTCGCTCGCCGTCAAGATTGAGCGAATCAAGCGATTTTCCAAAGAGCACTCCTTTTTGAGTATATAAATATGAACCCGCAAAACCGCCCAAGAATCCTGCGGCAACGGCCCCAATGAACACGCACACCGCAAACCATGCAGTTTTCTCTCGCAAGAAAGAAGGGATCTTTACACGAAGCTTCGGCATCCGGAACTTACCCCGTATAAATGCAAGCATTCTGAGGTTCATCATAAGCAGATATTATACAATTCGCCTGCGGAGCTGGTCAACCAGGGAAGGAAGGGTTTTTAAAACCCGCACGATGTCTTCTTTTGTGGTGCGCTTGCCAAGGGTGATGCGCAATGAGCCCATGGCTTCTTTTGAAGACATGCCAAGCGCCAATAGCACGTGCGAAGGCTCCTGGGAACGCTCGGAGCACGCGGATCCTGAAGAAACCGCAATGCCTTTTTGATCGAGAAGCATGACCAGATCCTTTCCTTCTACTCTTGCAAACGTGAAATGCGCGTTATTCGGGAGGCGTTGTTCCAAGGAGCCGGTGCATGAACTTTCCGGAACCCGCCCCAAAACTCCCCTGATCAGCTGGTCGCGCATGTGCTTAACGCGCACGGCTTCCACCCCGGTCTTCGGACCAATCAACTCGGCCAGCGCTTTTGCCATGCCAACGATTGCCGGTATGTTCTCTGTCCCGGAACGCAATCCGCCCTCTTGCGATCCTCCTTCCAACAAAGGGTTGAGCGCAACGCCTTTGCGCACAAACAACAGTCCTGCGCCTTTGGGCCCGTATATTTTATGGGCGCTCAACGTCAGGCAATCCACGCCGAGCGTTTCAACGTTGCAGTCCAGAAAGTTCGCGGCCTGCACAGCATCCGTATGGAATACGACCGATGACTTTTTTTTCTGTCTGATTATCCGCCCGATTTCAGCTATCGGCTGCACGGTGCCGATCTCGCTGTTTGCGTACTGCACGGAAACCAAGACAGTATTCTCTTTGATTGCTTTCCCAATGTCTTCCGGATTCACTATTCCCGCCCTGCTAACCGATATATATGTAGCTTCTGCAATCCCTTCTTTCTCCAGTTTCTGAATTGGCGCCAGCACCGACTCGTGTTCTATTGCTAAAGTAATCACGTGCGGCTTTGTCGTTTGTCGAAGTACCCCCTGAATGGCAAGGTTGTTTGCTTCCGTGGCTCCCGAGGTAAATATGATCTCGTCTGCGCCGCAGCCCAGGAAGCGGGCTGCCACCTGGCGAGAACACTCAAGGGCGGCTGCGGCCTTCTGTCCAAAACCATGGAGAGAAGAAGGGTTGCCGTATTCCTGCTTCAGGTACGGCATCATTGCGACAAGCACGGCAGGATCCACCGGGGTTGATGAGGCGTAATCGAGGTACAACGCTTTCTTTCTCATTTCTTGGGTTCTGAATAATGGTCAAAGCGATATTCAAACTCGTGTTCGTGAGTAATGTTCTTCCGCAAGACGAGCATCTGAAGCTCCGCATATATGTATTTGAACAGAAAGCGCAGCAGGCCTTCTTTCCGAACCCTTCGCAGGGAAACATAGCAGAAAATATTGCTGAGATATCGGAACGTCCCGACCTTCGCCGCCTTTCTCGCGTAGACGCAATCCTCCCCAAACTTTATATCCTCGTCAAACCCTCCAATCGTATCGTGGAGCCGGCGCTTCGCGTAGATACAATTGGAGGCGTGCGGGAACACCCTTTGGGTAAGCAAGAAATAGAGATTCCAACACCAGATTCCTAATTCGTACCACAGGGTTTCCTCGTGCACACGAAGGCTAGGGCCCGCGCAATCAAGATTTCTCTTTCTCACCTCTCTCAAAAACTTTCCAAGGAAATCCTTCGGGAAAAGAACGTCTGCGTCAACGAAAAGAAATTCTTCTCCGTGCGCAGCTTTTGCTCCTTCGTTTCTTCCCTTTCCAGGATGCCCTCCGGGGACAACCTGGCAGCCGTACCGAAGCGCGATCTTCACCGTGTTGTCTTGGGAACCCGCATCCGCGACGATGATCTCGTAATCTCGGAACTCCTGCTTTTTGATGGATTCCAAAAGCAGGGGCAGATTCTTCTCTTCGTTCAGGGTCGGGATGATGATGCTGAGTTTGGGCCGGTTCATCTCTACCAGTATATCATACGTTCCTTTCTGATCCTCCAGGCAAAGATACCGGCTGCCGCAAACAGCGCAACCGAAATCCAAAGCGCGAAGCCGCCAACGGCAAGGGCCGCGAACGGAAACCTGGAAAATGCTTCTGCGACAAACGAGAAGTAGAAAAGGAGGAATGCGAGGGGCAGGGAAAAAAGAAATGCTCCGGCCGACCCCGCAATGCTTCCCGCGATCAGGAATACCAAACCGGCTCCTATGAGCAGCGGGGCTATGGGACCTATGAGAATATTGGTGATCGGAGAAACAAGAGACACGGAACCGAAATTTGCGATGATGATCGGAAGCGTAAATATCTGAGCGGCAATCGTCATTGCGCCTGCGTCGCGAATGCCGAACATTTCGGGAAGCCATTTGAACATACTCTTAAAATACGGATGGCACCACAGAATCCCCAGAACCGCGAGAAATGAAAGCTGAAACCCCGCGTCCCTTGAAAGAAGCAGGGGGTTCAACGCCAGCATCAAGGCCCCCGCAAACACCAATGCCCGAATGGAATCGCTTCTCCTGCCGGCAAGGGTTCCTGTCATTCCCAGGGTTCCCATGATGCCCGCACGAATGGCAGAAGCCTCGAATCCGGTCACAACGATGAACAAGATGACGAACGCGAGAACAAGGAGAATGGCGTGCTTCTTCCATAGCCCGAGCATCAAGAATACCGGCAGCAGGAGAGCAGAGAATATCGTTATGTGCTGTCCTGAGATTGCGGTGATGTGCGTGAGTCCCGTGCGGTTCAGTGCAGTTGAAAAATCATCTGACCAATCGCTTTTGTCCGCAAGCAGGGTTGCTGCCAGGATGCTGCTTTGGGGAGGAGAAAAATTATCTCTCACCATCTCTTTCCATTTCATCTTTTGTTTAAACAGCAGGCGCATGGCGGCTTCCGCGGGGCTCCTGGATAGCTCTCTTCCCAAGCCGACTATTTCGGGATAGTACATCACCGCGTAGATGCCGTCTTTTGCGAGATAGCTTCGGTAATTGAAATCTTCAAATATAGCCGGTGCCTGAAGATTGCCCTTCACGGATATTGTTTCTCCATACCGCCAGTTCGAAAAAGGATCTGTGACAAGAAGAATCAATCCCTGCTGTTCGCCTTTGGGCGCCACCACAAGACGTAAACTCCCCCTGCGCTCCTCGGGATCTCGCATGATTGTGCCAGAAAACACAAAAGGTTCCGGGCGCCCCATGAGATTCTCAAAGCGCTCAACAAGTCGGTCCTCTCTCGCGATTGCCTGGGTATGCCTGACAATTCCCAGCAAGCATCCAAACAAAAAAATGGCGCATAGTGCCGCTCTTGGAACTCGAAAAGAGGCTATGAAGAAAAAAATTCCGGCTCCCAAAAAGAAAAGCTGGAGTAAGGAAGGAAACCTTGTAGCGGAGGAAAGAGCGACGCCTCCGATAAATGCCGCAGCCCCAAAAAACAGCAAGCGTGCGGGCCTCATTCTCTGGGAAATCCGCAGGCGAGCACCGTGATCTTTACTTCTCCTGGCTTTAACTCCCTGTCCCGAACCGCTCCAAAGATAATCCGTGCTTCAGAACTCGCCTTCTGGCGCAGAATGCCCGCCGTTTCTTCCACTTCCGCCAACGACAAGTCATCAAGCCACGAGATATTGAAAAGGATTCCACGCGCTCCCTGGATGGAAAGCGAGAGAAAGGGCGAATGAAGGGCGGAGTTGAGGGCCTGCGTGATGCGGTGTTCTCCTTTCGCTTTTCCCATGCCGAATACGGCTCTCCCCGAACGCGCCATGAGATTGCGCACATCCGCAAAGTCCACGTTGATGAGGCCGGGCTTGGTGATAAGGTCGGAAATTCCCTGGACCGCCTGGCGCAACACCTCATCCGCCGACCAAAAAGCATCCAGCAGGGTTATGTCAAGAGAAGCCGCTTCAAGCACCTTGTCGTTTGGAATAACGAGAAGGGTGTCCACCGTAAGCTCCAGCTCTTTGAGGGCCGCTAAAGCTAACCGCGTGCGCCATGATCCTTCAAAAGAGAACGGCATTCCCACCACGGCCACCGTAAGCGCTCCCTGTTCTTTTGCCAAACGGGCCACAACGGGAGCTGCTCCCCCTCCGGTACCTCCTCCAAGGCCCGCTGCCAGAAATACCATGTCTGATCCCCGTAAGACCTGGGATATTTCGGCAACGCTTTCCTGGGCTGCTTTTTTGCCCAGTTCTGGGTTCATGCCGGCTCCCAATCCCTTCGTGCTCTCATAGCCAAGGCGAAGCTTCCGATGCGCCCTGACTTTCCGAAGATCTTGCACGTCGGTGTTCGCCGCAATGAGATCGATCCCTTTGAGATCGGTCTCCATCATGCGATCAACCGCGTTTCCCCCGGCTCCTCCGATACCGATCAATTTTATGACCGCTCTGCTCATGGAAGAAATACCCTGATTGCTTTTTTCACGGCCTTCCAGGCGTTGCCCTGCCGGGAAGCATGAATCCTGGTTTCGGACCCCGAGATTTCATAGGCCCTGGCCACTAGACCCATCGCCCCAAAGAATGCGGGATCTGCCTGCGCGTTCCAAATACCCTGGGGGATCCCCCGCTTTACCGACACGCGAAATTCTTTCTTGCCGAGTTCTATGACTCCGGAAAGCTTTACTCCGCCTCCTGCCAGAACGACTCCGGCCGGCAGCTTGCCTTGCCGAGCCACTTTTTTCAGTTCCTTGTTCGCGAGCTGGAAGATCTCCTGCATGCGAGAGGCGATAATATGGGTGAGGAGTTTGCGGGGAAACTTAATTTCCTCTCCTCCTTCCAGCTGCACCCTCTCCATGCGCTTCCCCTGGGAGGAAAGGCAGGTCCCTTGTTCCTTCTTGATGATTTCTGCTATCTCGGGCACCGTGCGCAATCCAATGGCAATATCCTGCGTAATATTGTCGGATCCGATGGGAAGCACCGCGAGATGGATGAGGTCTCCTTCTTCAAACACGGCGAGCGAGGTCGTCGCGGCTCCCACGTCGAGAAGCGCCACTCCCAATTCTTTTTGGTTGGAAGACAAGAGCGCGTGGGCAGAAGCCAGGGGAGCCGGCACGATATCTATGATTTCCAGATTAGCTCCAAGCACGGCATCTTGCAGGTGCTTCACATAGGGAGAAAATGCGCAGATTGCGGCAACCTCCGTTTCCAAACGGATGCCTCTCATGCCCACGGGTTCCTTTATTCCGCCGTTTCCATCCACAACGAACTCTTGCGGCACCACCTCCAGAATCTCTTTATTGGAAGGGAGGGAGAGCGCTTGGGCCGCAGACAACACCCGTTCAACGTCTTCTTGCGAAATCTGGCCGTCGGCGCGTGAAATCGCGACAACCCCCCTGGAAGGAGTAATGAAGATATGGCTTCCTCCGATGCTCACGACCACTTCTTCTATTCTCCCGGAAATCGTCTGCTCAAGACGCGTCTTGAGCATGGAAATTCTCTTTGCGAGCTCTTCCGGATTCACCACGGCTCCCTTGCGCATACCCGAAGACTGCTCTTCTCCGGAAGCCACGATTTCAAGGCCCTCGCCTTCTCCCTGCGGCCTTGCCGCAATCATCTTCAAAGAAGAAGAGCCTATGTCTAATCCGATAAAATATGTATTCATGCAACGCGAGAGAGATACCGTGTTTCCTTTTTGATCATTTGGCGATGGGTATACCCCAACACATGAAGGATGCCGTGTATGAGCATCAATGCCAGCGCTTTTGTATATGATATACCATATTTCTCGGCATCTTTCCTAATTTCAGCAGGGCACAGAATCACCTCTCCCAGTCCCAGCTCGGGAATTGACTTGCCCCGAGCATCACTCAAGGGAAAAGACAGCACGTTCGCAACCTTGTTTTTCTTTCTGTATATTCTGTTGAGCTGAAGCATGCGTTTCTTTTCCAGCAGCACGATGGACAATCCTGCCTTGCGTCTTTCCTTGCGCAGCACCGATTGCGCGACTCTCTTTAAAAGGGTCCGGGGAACGGTTTCTTTCGTAAGATTATTCAGTTCAATCACACCCAGTGGTTTATGTATCTATTGTATCGTTTTCCGGCGTTTCCACAAGATCCTGAATTCATTGAAGGGCAACCCCATTGACAGAATCTTTTATATATGCTATGATTCTTTTAGTTCGCAAGAGATTGAAGAGTGGGGCGTAGAGTCCTACTCAAGGAAAGAGGGTAAGGTGTCAATGACTCGTGCGCTGCTTTACGCGCTTCTCGTCCTCGGCGGCCTCGGCTCGCTCCCCACCGTCCTCTCGACAAGGTTCGGGACAGAGCTGTGGTGGTGGCTCACTTCCTACCTCGTGGGTGGAGCCTCGCTCATCACCGTCCTCATGACGGAGCCGGAGAAGCTCGCCAAGGTCTCGCGCGTCGCGCCCTGGATCGTCCCGACCATCTCCGCGCTCACCGCCGTACCCACCGCTGGTCGGGATGTCCTCGATGCCTTCCAGGGAAGGGGTGGCATCGGCATCGACTATTACATCGCGCACATCGTCGACTACGACTACGCGCTCGGCATCGTCTTCTGCGTCGCCGTCGCGACGATCTCGCTCATCATGCTTCCTGCGGTCTGCGTCGCCTTCCTCAAGATGGCGAATCAGTTCCTCCTCGGCAAGGAGAAGAGGCCGGCATAAGGAGGCGCAGACATCGCACAAGGGGCTGTTCAGCAACGCTGGACAGCCCCCTTTAATTTTTCAGCTTCATCCTTAACCGAGTCTAGGTGTGGATAACTAAACCGAGTCTAGGATGAACTGAGGAGGGATTTTACTTTTTGGCTTACCAGAGAGCCGTCGGCGCGGCCTTTTACCTTGGGAGCG
>JACPHF010000062.1 GCA_016188735.1 Parcubacteria group bacterium
AGGTATACGGAGAGCAATGCCAAGAGCGAGAGAAACGAACCTAAACCGAATGCAAACGCGTTCTGCAAAAGGCCGAAAATGCCAACCACCCCCAGGAATTGCGTGCCTTCGGGCACTCCTTGGAAACTGAGAAGGTTTGCCGCAAGCAGCCACAATCCACGGAGAACCTGCACCGTGAATTGCCAGGTAAACATGGCGGCTCGCACCGGAGCCTCATACCAGGGATATGAAACCAAGGCTGCCCGTGCAAGAGCAATGCCCAAGGGACCCTGGCCGTCGGGAACGTGTTCACGGATATGGAGCGTTACTTCCCGTCTATCCTTGCCGGAAAGCACGTTCATGATCACGTCTTGTCCCGCGTGACTCAGGGTAAATTCCTGCACCTGGGATACGGTTGTAATTTCAACAAGGCCTTCCCGAACACGGAATCCTTCAATGACGTCACCCGGCGCCAGTCTGGCTGCTGAGGCAGGAGATTCCGGAGCTACGG
The DNA here is from genome assembly GCA_016188735.1 of Parcubacteria group bacterium. Lineage (GTDB taxonomy): Bacteria > Patescibacteriota > Minisyncoccia > Minisyncoccales > UBA10102 > JACQLT01. Next base: position 491 of record JACPHF010000062.1, read on the forward strand.
CAAGAATTTGCACCCAGGCTTTTCCCGAAAAATCATCCGCCACCTGGCTGGGGACGCCAGAGGTGGCTCCCAGAAAGGTGAGAATGAAAAACGCTATCAGCCAGAACGCAACCACGCCGGCTGCCACGATGAGAAAGCGCTGCAATACGCTCTTTGACGCATAGCTCCGATTTCCAAGCGCGCCTTCCCCTTCCTCTCCTTGCAGACGCACGAAAGCGCCCAGGGGAAGAAGATTCAAAGAATACAGGGTCTCCCCGAAACGCACTCCGGCAATTCGGGGAGGAAGGCCGACGCCGAACTCTTCTACCTTAACGTTGAATTTCTTCGCAACAAGAAAATGCCCGAGCTCGTGCAGCACGATGAGCAGAATCAAACTTATGAATACGATAAGTATGGTCATCCTTCCAATTCCTTAATTTTGCGCTCTTTCAACGATTCAATCGTTCCATGGTATTCGTCCACGAGTTTCTGCAGTTCTTCTTTCCCCTTGAACTTCGCGTCTTCCCTGACCTTGCCTTCTTTTGACCAATCCTGCAGCCGATCCCATGCATCCTCTCTGCATTTCCTGATGACCTTGCGCGTTTCTTCTGCTTTCACGCTAATTGCTTTCGCAAGGTTCTTCCGGAATTCCTCGGTCAGAGGAGGGAATGACAGCCTGATCGCATCTTTATCAACAATGGGTCCCATGGAAGCAACAAGCAGCGCTTTTTCAATGGGTTCCAGGTACGACCTGTCCCAGGGCTGTATGATGAGAAGGCGGGGCTGAGGGCATGAAATTGAAGCCAGCTGCTTGACGGCCATCTTCTGGGAAAACGCCGTAACCTGTATGTCCTCAACCATCGCGGGAGAGACGTGCGAGGTTCGGATTTTTAACAACTCCTTTGAGAAAAAATCCACCGCTTTTGCCATTTCCTGCCGAGTTTTTTCGAGAAGTTCTTTTTCCATAATCAGAGGGCCAATAGTACGTGTTCCATGGCAAGACGCGTGTTCACGTTCGTGGTGCGAAGCATAAACCAGGCTTCCTGCGTTCTCTCAAGAAGCGTCTTTAAAGAAGAAGGAACGCCGGATTCCCTTGATCTTGCCATGAAGAGGGCGTGCAGCCGGTTCTGCCAGGCCTCAAGCATAGAGATGACGTTTTCCGCGTTTTCCGCCTTTTCCTTTGCAAAAGCGAATCTGGCGCGCAAAGACACTCTCTTTAAACGGGACAACTCTTGCGCGTATTCCTCCTGTTCTTTCGTTAATTCAACAGAAGAAGAAAAGAAGGGAATATCTTGAAGCCGGGATCTGATCGCGGCAGACAGAAGCTGAGCCGGATGCGCAAGCAGGAAGAACAACACCGAGGCGCCGGGCTCCTCCAGTATCTTTAAAAGCGCAGCCTGACTGGCCTCTTTCATGTCCTGGGCTTCCTCAATGACAATGATCCTGAAAGGAGATTGGGCAGGAGTAAGAGAAGCGAAACGACGAATCTCCTGCACCCTCGCTATCGCGGGACTTTCTCTCACCCAGAGGAGATCCTGATGAATGGCTACCATGGAATCTTTGTCTTCGGACAACAGGCGGCGCATAAGCTCTCGCAGGACCGTAAGCTTCTGTTCTTTTGCGTTTCCGGACAACAGATACGCATGGCTCATCCTCTGCTGTTCTGCCGCTTTGAGAAGGAATGCGGAAGGATTCATCGTTTTATCATGATGCTGCGCTTATACGTCTCCAGGTTCTCCAAGACCACTCCGGTTCCCTTTACCACGCACAGCAGGGGTTCGTCTGCGATAAAGCAGGGAACGCCGATCGCACGGGCAATAAGCTGATCCAGGTTTCTCAACAGGGCCCCTCCTCCGGACAACACCATTCCCTTATCCATGATATCCGCGGAAAGCTCGGGTGGGGTATCGTGCAAAAGCGCTTTGATAATCTGGACGATTTCTCCAAGAGGATCCTTGAGGGCTTCCGCAACGTCGTTAGACGAAATCTTTATGTTCTTCGGCAAACCAAAAAGCAAATCCCTTCCCCGCACCTCCATGACCTGCTCGTTCTTCTCCGGGAGCGCGCTTCCCACCTGCATCTTGATTTCTTCTGCGGTCTTTTCTCCTACGGCCATGTTATGATTTTTCTTTATAAAGTCGACGATCGCCTGGTCGAAGTGATCCCCTGCGACGCGCAGGGAAGAAAACGCGACCATTCCTCCCAGCGATATCACGGCCACCTCCGTCGTTCCTCCCCCGATATCCACAACCATATGTCCCGATGAAGAATTGATGGGAATGCCGGCTCCGATAGCGGCCAAAATAGGTTCTTTGGCAATGTATGCGGCTCTGGCTCCGGCCCTGGTAGCCGCTTCAATCACGGCTCTTTTTTCCGTAGAGGTAATGCCGGCCGGCACGGAGATCAGCACCTCCGGTTTGAAAAACTGAAATTCCGGCACCACTTTTCTCAGAAAGTAGCGCAGCATGGCAAGCGTCACGCGGAAATCCGCAATGACTCCGTCCCTCATGGGACGGTATACGCGAATGGTATCCGGGGTGCGGCCTGTCATCTCTTTGGCTTTCTCTCCCACGGCCAAAATCTTGTTCTCTCCCAGAGACACCGCAACCACGGAAGGCTCTGAAAGAACCACTCCTTTCCCCGGAACAAACACCAATGAATTGCATGTTCCCAGGTCAATGCCGATTTTCGTTACGAATAGACCCATTATGAGAAATTGGCGTTTATCCTTTTTATGTCTGCTCCCAGTTTGCACAATCGCTCTTCAATGCGCTCGTACCCACGATCGATCTGATAAATATTGTTTATGGTGCTTCTCCCCTTTGCGATGAGGGCCGCCATCAGGAGCGCGGCTCCTCCCCGAATATCAAACGTGCCAAGATCGGTCCCTTGCAGGGGCGTGGGGCCCGAGATAATGGCGCGGTGAGGATCTGAAATGTAAATATGGGCTCCCATTTTGTTCAACTCTTCCAGGTATTTCAACCGACTCTCGTATAAGGGATCGTGCAGGAGCGTTGACCCCTGGGCCTGGGTAGCCAGTACTCCGAACGCATTCTGAAGGTCCGAAGCGATGCCGGGATAGATAAAGCTCTGTATTTTTTCAATTCTGATGGATTTGGCGGGGAGCACGTGCGCGTTGGCAAGGCCGTTCTTTCTCCCCACAATTTTCACCCTCGCTCCGGCTTCCTTCAGGCGTTTGAAAAACAGGTCCAGGTAGCGGACTTCCACATTCTTTACCAGCACGTTCCCCTTTGTCCCTATGGCAAGAAGGATAAAGGTGCCGGCCTCGATTGGGTCGTACGATAACGTATGATGGAATCCTTTGAGATTCTTTTTGCCCTGAATTTCAAACGCGTGGGGACCCGTCATTCGAATGTGAGCTCCCATGCTCTTGAGCACCGAAATGAGCTCTTGAACCTGATAGTCCTGGTCCGCGATTTTAAGAGCAACCTTTGCGGCAAGATTTGCCGCGAACAAGAGCGTATTGCAGGTTCCGGTCACCGAAAACTCGCTCAGCACGACCTCTCCACCCTTTGAAGGACGCTTCAGGGCAATGTTTACTCCCGCCTTGCCCTTATGAACCGTGGCTCCCAGTTGCGAAAATGCGTCCAGGTGGGTATCAATGGGACGGGCTCCGATAATATCTCCCCCTGGCTGAGGAAGAGAAACCTTACCGAACCTGGCAAGAAGAGGGCCCAAGAAAAGAACGCTTCCCCGAAGCTTAAGCACGGTTTTCCGTTTCATCAGAGAAGGGTTGAGCTTTGCGGTATTCACAAGGATTGTGCGTTTCTCCTGCCAGACGATTCTGGCCCCCATGCTCTCCAGTATCTCAAGCATCCTGAACACATCCTCAATGAGCGGAAGATTATCGATCACGCAGTCCTTTTTGGTGAGAATGGC
>JACPHF010000060.1 GCA_016188735.1 Parcubacteria group bacterium
CTGCACCGCCGACACCGTGGGAGGCAACACAAGAGACTGACCCAACGCAAATCTGCCAAAAGCCTGAGAAGAGAGAACATCGGGATCTTTTTCTGCGGGAATGCAGTCGAGAATTTTTTGCGAGTTAAGGTGCGGAGGCAACGGAAGCTGCACCACAATGCCGGAAATCGCGGGGTTCTCGCCAAGTCTCGCAACAAGAGACATAACGTCTTTCTTGGCTGTTTTTGCTGAAATCGGATACGCAAGAAACGCAATACCGGCCCGCAGAGTGGCTTCTTTTTTCTTCTGGATATAGGTCGAGGAAACCAGATTTTTTCCAACCTGCACCACGGCCAATTGCCCGCGCCTTTCCGCTGTCTTCTTGCGAAGACCCTGCAATATTTCAAGCGCCGGTTCTTGACCCGAAAGAAGAATTGATTTCATAATCTCTCATGGAATCGGATATCTGCCGCATAGAAGCCGTACGCTCTCGCGCACCTCTTTGATTGTTGCGTTTTCTTCCAGCTTCTTCCGGCTATCTTTTAGATATGCTATCCGCTCCTCTTTTTCATCCGGGAGCTTACATCCCTTAATCTCGTTGAATACCTTTGCAATGTATTCTCCGATCTGCGCCATCTCTTCTTCTTTCATGCCTCTCGTGGTAATGGCGGGCGTACCCAGGCGTACTCCGCTTGGATAAAAAGGAGAGGAGGATTCCTGAGGCACCGTATTTTTGTTCACGGTGATGCCCGCCATATCAAGGGCTTCTTCCAAAAATATCCCCAGACCCTTTCCGTGCGGAGTAAGGTCAAGAACCATTAAATGATTGTCTGTCCCGTCAGAAACGATCTTTATTCCCCTGGCCATAAGTTCTTTCGCAAGAGCTTTCGCGTTCTTCACGATCTGCCCCGCATATTCTTTGAACGCGGGGGCTGACGCCTCCTTGAGTGCAACCCCGATGGCAGCCACCTGATGCTCGTGAGGCCCTCCCTGCACTCCTGCGGGAAACACCGCTTTATCAATCTTCTGCCCAAGCTCAGCGTCTTTCTGCAAGCCCTTTTCCGTCACCATGATCATGGCTCCCCTCGGTCCCCTGAGCGTTTTGTGCGTCGTGGTGGTGATGATATGAACAAAGGGGGCCGGACTCTTGTGAGCCCCGCCAATGACCAGCCCTGCAATATGCGCGATATCCGCGACAAGATACGCTCCCGTTTCATCGGCAATCTTCCCAAACTCTTCAAAGGGAATTTCCCGTGAATAGGCGGTTGCTCCACACCAGATAAGTTTTGGCTTGTGCTCTTTTGCGAGTTGACGCACTTCGTCCATGTCCAGATACCCGTCTTGCCGCACGTGATACGGAACGCTCCGAAAAAATCTTGCCGAGGCATTCACCTTCGCTCCATGCGTCAAGTGCCCGCCGTCTGACAGGTTCTGCCCCATGACAACGTCTCCGTTCTCGCATACGGCAAGATACACGGCAAAATTTGCCGGGCTTCCCGAGTACGGCTGCACATTCGCGTGCGGCACGCCAAAAAGCTTCTTGGCTCGGTCAATCGCGAGCTTTTCTACTTTGTCAATAACCGTATTCCCTCCGTAATAGCGCTTGGAAGGATATCCTTCCGCGTATTTGTCATTCAATATGGAAGCCAGCGCCTCCAACACCGCAGGAGACGTGTGATTTTCGGAAGGGATCATCTCCAAACCCTCTTGCCGGCGCTTTGTTTCAGCCGCAATCAGTCCTGCCATTTCAGGATCGGTTTTCGCAAGGAATGCATCCATAATAATTCTAGTATACCTAAATCTCGTTTAGTTATCCACACCTAAACCTGGTTTAGGATGAAGCTAAAGGCGGGGAATGGAGGTGTGGCTTGAGGCAATGATCCGTCGGCTGGTCCGCCAAATGGTGGATTTCCTTGGTCGGACTAAGGATATATAGCCGGCGAATGCCGCCATGACCCCGTTGTCCGTACAGAATTCAGGAGATGGAATATATAAAGATATGCCGGGAAGCTGGGTTTTGGCTTTCTCTGCGATCTGTCTTCTCAATTCTTTGTTCGCAGAAACTCCTCCTCCCAACAGCAGGCTTTTCACCCCGTGTTCTTGTGCCGCGGCCAATGTTTTTGTAACGAGCACGTCGCAAAGCGCCTGCTGAAGCTCGCAACACATGGCTCGTACGTATGCCTTCCCTTTTCGCACGGCAACTTTTCTGCTGCGATAATCATACAGCACCGCGGTTTTTAATCCGGAAAAACTGAAATCGTAATCATGGCTGTGCAGCATGGGACGGGGCAGCCTGATGCCAAACTTCCGTATGTCTTCTTTGCTGGCAAGCGCGGCCTCCCTTTCTATCTGTGGTCCGCCAGGATACCCAAGGCCCAAAAGCCGGCTGCATTTATCCAGCATTTCTCCTGCCGCATCGTCGCGCGTCTCTCCGATAATCGTGTAAGCGCCTTGCCGTCTGCTCACAATCAACACGGTATGCCCTCCCGATACCACCAGGGAAAGAGCCGGGCTTGGAGGAAAGGAATTTGCCATGAGCAAATGCCCCTCCAGGTGATCAATGCCAACAAGCGGTTTTTTCCAGGCAAAAGCAAGGGTTTTTGCAAAGTTAATGCCTGCCCAGAGAGCGGGCTCCAGGCCGGGGCGAGCTGTCACCGCAATGCCGTCAATCGCGGGAATCTCGCATGAGGCAAGAAAACGAGAAACCCTGGGCAAAAGCAAGGATTCTCTTGTCAGAATGTCTGCCAACTTTTTTTTAAAGCCGACGGATTGCTTCCGGCCAAGGATTTTCTTATAGAGCCCCGCCTGCTTGAGCGATTTTAAAAGCACCGGAACCAGGTTTTTCTGATGTTCCCTCTTGGCGAGCAAGGGCATTACGCCTCCCCATTTCTTGTGCACCTCTATTTGGGAGGCGACGATATTGGAAAGAATCGTCAGTTTCTTTTTGTCGCCCCGCACCACCGCAATGCCGGTTTCGTCGCACGAGGTTTCAATGCCGAGGATAGTCATAATGAGCGCAACACGATATATGTGCTCGTTGTCATATCGATGACTTGAGAGGGGGTGCCCGGAAGCGTTCCGCCGTCAACAAAAATATCCGGCCCTGCCTTTTGCCGCGTAAACTGCTTTTTCACTTCTTGCATGGTTTTGCATGAAGACCTTCCCGCAATGTTCGCGGATGTGGCGA
>JACPHF010000061.1 GCA_016188735.1 Parcubacteria group bacterium
CCCCATTTCCGGTATGGTGGCACCAGATTTTCTCGCTGCCAAGCTAGCCTACAAAATCATCGGCTTCGCTCTATCCTAACCCTGGGTTAGTTATCCACACCTAGCGAGAACTTAGTTCTCGCTTCTTTTCATTTACAAGACGGCAAAATTGTTGAATAATAGGGTAGCTTTATGGATATTCTTGGCAAAATTCTTGGAGACGCGGATGAGCGCGCAGTTGCCGGCATGCGTTCTTTGGTTGAAGAGATCAATGCAAAGGAAGCAGGGCTAAAAGATCTTTCTCTGGCACAGCTTGCAGAGCGTTTCAGCAAGCTGCGCGAGCGGGTCCAAAAGGGCCCGCCTACCGGCGAGGCAAGTGAAACGCTCAATGACGTGCTTCCGGAGTGTTTTGCGCTTGTGAGAGAGGCTGCTCTGCGCACGTTGGGTCAGCGCCATTTTGACGTTCAGCTCTTGGGCGGCATTGCCTTGCACAAAGGGAAGATCACAGAAATGAAAACCGGAGAAGGCAAAACGCTCGTTGCAACCCTGGCAGCAGCCCTGAATGCCCTGGAAGGCAAGGGAGTGCACGTGGTGACGGTGAACGATTACTTGGCTCGTCGAGACGCCGCCTGGATGGGACAGATTTACCACGCGCTGGGGCTGTCGGTGGGAATGCGACCGGAGGGTTTCGCGTGGAAACATCATTTCTGAGGCCGGTTTCGCGGAAAGACGCGTACGCGAGCGACATTACCTACGGAACGAACAACGAGTTCGGCTTTGACTATCTGAAAGACAATATGGCGTACGATCTGTCCCACATGGTTCAGCGTGGGCATAGCTTTGCCATCGTTGACGAGGTGGATTCTATTCTCATTGACGAAGCCCGCACCCCCCTGATCATTTCGGCTCCGGACACGCAGAGCTCTTCCTGGTATCAAGATTTCGCCCGTCTCATCCCAAAACTCAAAGCCGAGACCGATTACGAAATAGACGAAAAGCGCAAGGCAGTTACTCTTACGGAAGACGGCATTGACCGCGTCCAAGGCTTGATTGGAGCGGGAGACATATATCAGGAAAAAGGGATTAAGTATCTGCATCATTTGGAACAGGCCTTGCGGGCCGAAGTATTGTTCCAGAGGGACCGCGACTACGTGGTGAAAGACGGACAGCTCATCATTGTGGATGAATTCACGGGCCGCCTGCTTCCCGGGCGCAGATATTCGGGAGGTCTGCACCAGGCTCTTGAGGCAAAAGAAAGAGTGTTTGTGCAGCCCGAGTCTCTGACGCTGGCTTCCATCACGTTTCAAAATTATTTTCGCATGTACTCAAAGCTGGCAGGGATGACGGGCACCGCGCTCACTTCTGCGGAGGAGTTTCACAAGGTGTACAACCTTGACGTGATCCCGATTCCGACGAACAAACCTTTGATTCGCCAAGATCTTCCTGATCAGGTGTACAAAACAGAAGAAGAAAAATTCAATGCCGTCGTGCAGGAAGTGAAAGAGCGCCATGCAAAAGGACAGCCCGTGCTCGTTGGCACGGTCTCCATCCAAAAGAACGAGCGTCTTTCGCAGCAGCTGTCGCGGGACGGCGTTCCCCATGAGATGCTGAACGCAAAAAACCACGAGCGGGAAGGATCGATTATCGCGCAAGCCGGAAGGCGGGGAGCCGTGACCATAGCAACAAACATGGCTGGTCGGGGTGTCGACATTGTTTTGGGAGGGAATCCGCAGGTTCTTGAAGAGGCTGAGCAGTGCCGGGGCCTGGGCGGGTTATGTGTCATTGGCACCGAACGCCACGAGGCCCGCCGCATTGATAACCAGCTGCGCGGGAGATCGGGAAGACAAGGGGATCCGGGCTCTTCTCAGTTTTTCGTATCCCTGGAGGACGATCTTATGAGGATATTCGGAGGAGACAGGTTAAAGGGAATCATGGAAAAATTCCGGCTCCCCGAAGGAGAACCCATTCAGCATTCCATGGTTTCCAAGGCAATCGAATCTGCCCAGGGACGGGTGGAAGGATTCAACTTTGACGCCAGGAAGCACCTGCTTGATTATGACGACGTATTGAATCGGCATAGGGAAACGCTGTACCGGAAAAGAAATGAGATTTTAAAACAGCAGGATCCCGCGGAGTTGAGGTCTACAATCATGGCCATCGTGCAAAAATCGGGACACACGCAAGAACAGTACGAAAAGAAAGAGCAGGAAGTGGGAACTGAGAACATGCGTCAGGCGGAAAAAATAATTCCTCTCCGCGTCATCGATTCTTTATGGGTGGAGCACCTAGAAAACATGGAGCAGCTGCGGGATTCCGTGCGATTGCGTGCGTACGGCCAGCAGGATCCCTTGGTGGAATACAAGAATGAGGGGCATAAGATGTTTCAGGGCTTTCTGCGGACCATAGATACCCTGATCACGGAAACCATCATGAATATGAAGCTCGCTCCCGCCTCCCAGCAAGGTGCGGTTTCGGCGGGCAATCCTACGCAGTCTATGCCAAAGATCGGTAGGAACGATCCGTGCTCCTGTGGGTCGGGTAAAAAATATAAAAAATGCCACGGGAGATAATATGGAAAACCTAGAACAACGGGTGCAGAAAATAGAGTACAGGAACAGAAGAGTAGAAGCCGATAAAACTTGGGAAACAAGCTGGACAAGACGCATCTTGTTAACGCTGTTTACTTATCTGGCAATCGGCGCGTACATGTGGGCGATTGACATTCCGAGGCCGTGGCTTAATGCGGTGGTGCCCGCAGTGGCATTTATGTTGTCAACGCTCACTATGCCGTTTTTCAAGAAAATCTGGATCAAAAGAAATGGCAGATAAATCGAAATACATACAAGTTTTTACTACCGTGGCGAAAAGAAGCGAGGCGGAACGAATTGCGAGATTCTTGTTGGATAAAAAACTATCTGCCTGTACGCAGATAATCGGCCCGATTGCGAGCGTTTATCGATGGAAGGGCAAGATCAAGAAATCGAAAGAATGGTTGTGCGTGGTTAAATCAAAAAAAGATTATTACGGAAAGATAGAGCAAGCAATCAAAAAGATCCATCCCTACAAACTTCCAGAAATCATAGCTACGCCGATTGTTGCGGGAAGTCGAGAGTATCTTGGATGGATGCAGAAAGAAATATAAGCGTTGCCATAGCAACGCTTGAACTTGGTTCGTTCACCCATCACGAAAATAAATTTTCGCATGGGCTCACTGCCAAGTATAAAAAGGCCCCTGACGCTGTTGCATCAAGGGCGAGCTCCCCACCTCCCCGTGGTAGCTCGCCCTAGTCTGTATGGCGTTACTACGCGAAGATGAGATTCAGCGGAACATCCGCTGGAGGAACTTGTCCGCGTAGAACTTGTCCGCGTATTCCCGCATCTCCTTATTCAGGAGAACGAGAACGAGCGGGGAAAGGAACCACCACGGCCAGTCGACCGTGGCCGGACTGTGCACTCCTGGGAATGCGAGGGCTTGCGCCACCGCAATGCCCAGGAAGATCGTTGAAATCAGTCCGAGTACTGCGAGAACCATGACGAGAAACGCTCCTGCGGCGTGCAATTGCACACCCCCTTTCTTTGCGGTCTTTGTCAGTTCCAGATCTTTCTCATCCAGCGGAGAGGTGCTGAGTTGTCGGGGAGGAAGAATGCGATGGGGCAGGCGATCAGGAAGAAGGTGATCGTCTTGAGCCATCCACCCGCGTTGAGAGTCTTTGCGCTCTTCATTGCATTTCCCTTCTACGGTTTCTGCTTGGTTGTCAAGGTGTAATTACAATACTATCATTTAATACAAAATTTGTCAAGGTTGGTTTTCAATGGTACCATACTACTCGGTGTGAAGTAATTGCATCTATGAAATTTGAAGCAAAGTTTCCCAAGGAGAATTTTCCGTTGTTGATGCGCAGATCCGGATATACGCCGGAAGGAACCGATGAGAAAACAGGAGAATGGAGGTTTTCCCGCTACCTTGGGGGCGGGCGTTCGCGCTATCCCAGGTTTCATATGTATTGCGGCATGAAGCCGCAGGAACGCACGGCTTCTTGCAATCTGCATCTTGATCAAAGACAGCCAAGCTACCAGGGAGTTTCGGCCCATAGCGGAGAATACGACGGAGAACTTGTGGAAGCGGAAGTCGCACGCATCCAGGTCATGCTTGAGAAAGAATCCTGAAAGATATACGATACTCAAATGCCAAAAAAGCGAAAATTCATTGTCGCGGTGTCCGGAGGGTTTGATCCTCTTCACATCGGCCACGTTCGCTATATGGAGGAAGCGAAATTACTGGGAGACGAGCTTGTGGTGATTTTGAATAACGACAACTGGCTGCGAAAGAAAAAAGGGCATGTATTCATGCCGGAAAAAGAGCGCAAAGAAATTATTGAAGCCCTGAGGCCGGTGGACCGAGTTGTCCTTACTTCTCACCCAAAGAACGCAAAGGACATGAGCGTATGTCGGGCATTGAAGATTATTCGGCCGGACATATTTGCAAATGGCGGAGACAGAAATATCCCGGATTCAAAAAAGAAAAGTTCTTCCCTGAACCCAGAAGTGGAATTGTGTCGTCGTTTGGGCATACGAATGGCTTGGAATGTCGGCAAAGGCGGGAAAATCCAGTCCAGTTCCTGGCTGCTGCGCAAGTATTTGCGAAAAGCCAAGAAAAGGTGATAGGATAGCGCCACTATGGGAAGATATCGACTGATTGCCGCGTTCATTGGCATCCTCCTCGTGGGGGGAGCCGCTTCTTTTGTAAACTGGAGCGCTTTGTTTCCGTTTCGTTTCGGCCTTGATCTTCAGGGAGGGGTTTCTCTTGTGTATCAGGCTGATCTTTCCAAGATTTCATCTCAAGACTATGACGAGGTGATGGCGGGTCTCAGAGACGTTATTGAACGCCGGGTGAATCTGTTCGGGGTGACGGAACCGGTCGTGCAAACCGAGGGAAAAGGAGCAGAGGGTCGTCTCATCGTGGAACTCGCGGGAATCAAGGACTCCAACCAGGCAATTCAGATTATCGGCCAGACGCCATTTCTCCAATTTCGGGAGACCAAAGAAAATTATCAGCAGGCAGCCGAGCAGAACGAAGATCCATTCCAGGACACCGAGTTAACCGGAAAATACCTTAAGAAGGCGCAAGTCGGTTTTGATTCGGTCACAAATGCCCCCCTCATTCAGCTGGAATTCAACGACGAGGGAGCAAAGCTTTTTGAAGAGATCACCGCCAGGAACGTGGGGAAACCCCTCGCGATTTTCTTGGATTATCAGCTGCTCCAGGCTCCGGTGGTGCAAGAGGTGATCGGGAGCGGACGGGCGCAGATTTCGGGATCTTTCACCCCCCAGAAAGCCCGGGAGCTGGTGCGCGAACTGAACGCAGGAGCCCTACCGGTGCCCATCACCCTTATTTCCCAACAGTCGGTGGGCCCAACTCTTGGGCAAGTTTCTTTGGAGCAGTCTTTGCGGGC
>JACPHF010000064.1 GCA_016188735.1 Parcubacteria group bacterium
CGGCCAAAGCAATATTGGCAAAACCTCAAACTTTCATGAACAAGTCCGGGGTCAGCGTTCGGTCCCTTCTCAAACAAGGCGGAGAACTCATTGTTGTTCACGACGATATTGATATTCCCATCGGAACCGTGAGGGTCTCAAAAGACCGGGGGTCTGCCGGTCACAAAGGAGTGGAATCTGTCATGGAAGAACTGAAGTCGAGGGATTTTACGAGAATACGAATAGGCATTCGGCCTCTTTTGGGTAAACCCAAGAACGTGGAAGATTTCGTCTTACAGAAGTTTTCTCCAGAAGAGCTACCTTTAGTACAAAGCGCCATTCAAGAAGCAACAGGGTGCATATGGAGAGAACTGTGATTGCCGGCATAACCCCATATTTTTTGGAAAAGGGGCTGTCTTGGTTTGAAGAACACGAAGAGGAAATGGCGAAAGCGGCCCGGGGGTTTCTCGCGGGACAGATGGTGCTGTGCCAAACAGGGCAAACGCACCGCCTCTCGGAATTTCTCCGCAAGCTTGATGAACTGGGATATGAAAAGGTATTCTCGCTGGAAAGCCCGGGAGAATTCACTCATCTTGGAGGACAGGTGCAAGTGTTCCCAATTAATACGAAAAATGCCCTGCGTTTTGAGTTTCTCGGGAATATCATTGAATCAATCGAGAAACTGCCGCTTGCCGTGGAACACGAGGAATCCGTACGGCGGCTTCTTAAAAAACGGCTCAAATCCCAAAAGTTGTTTTCAGATCTCAGGGGGCTCAAGCAGGGCGATTATCTGGTACACCTGGATCACGGCGTAGCCAGGTTTGCCGGGACAGAAGAACTCTCGCTCTCTTTACAGGGAACTCAGCGTTACTATGTTTTGGAGTACGCCGCCAAAGACAGGCTTTTTGTTCCCGTTGGATTGGAGCGTAAGCTCTCCAGATATGTGGGTTTTACCGAACCTGCCATCTCCAAGTTGGGAACCGTAACCTGGCAGAAGACAAAAAGGCGCGTCAGAGAAGAGGTGGAGGCACTCGCAAAAGAACTCCTGGCCCTATATGCGAAAAAAGAAGCCGCCCTGCGCGAGCCGTATGAAGATCCAGGAGAACTCAGCCAGAAGGTGGCGGCTTCCTTTCCGTATCAGGAAACCGAAGACCAGGCGCGGGCCATACAAGACATTGAAGAAGATCTGCAGAAACCCTTTCCCATGGACCGCATAGTATGCGGAGACGTGGGATTCGGAAAAACAGAGATTGCGCTGCGCGCCATGGTGCACGCCGCAGAACAGGGATACCAGTCTTTGCTTATGTGCCCCACAACCATCCTCGCCCATCAACACATTCAAACATTTGCGGAAAGGCTAGCCGGGCTTCCCTTGCGGGCGGCGATCCTTTCGCGACTTCAAAGCAAGAAGGAGCAGACGGAAACACTCAATAATCTTACAAATGGGACAATTGATATTCTTATCGGAACGCATCGCGTCCTGTCTTCCGACGTCATATTCAAGAAGCTTGGCCTCGTTATCATAGACGACGAGCAGCGCTTTGGCGTACGGCAAAAAGAGAAAATGCGGCAGCTCACCGGCCCAATCGACATGCTCTCGCTTTCGGCAACTCCAATCCCCCGCACGCTCTCCATGGCGCTTTCTTCGCTCAAGCATATCAGCATGGTGCAGGAACCTCCGCGGGGAAGAATGCCAATACGCTTCTTGGCTGCAATACGTTCTAAAAAAATCATACGAGAAGCAATCGAACAGGAAATCCGACGCAAAGGACAGGTATACTATCTGCACAACCGAGTCGGCACGACGTCGCAGGTCAAACAGGATCTGGAACGCATGATTCCTGGCGCGCGGTGCGCAATTGCCCACGGCAGACTCCCGGAAAAGAAACTGGTTGGCATTATGGAAAGTTTTGCAAAAAAGAAATACGACGTGCTTGTCGCGACAACCATTATTGAAAACGGCATTGATCTGCCGAACGTAAACACGATCATCGTTGAAGACGCGGCCCTTCTTGGTCTTGCACAGGCCTATCAGCTTAAGGGACGCGTGGGCAGATCCCATGTCAGTTCTTTCGCATATTTTCTCCATGGCAGACGCATGTCTCCTGAAGCAAAACTCAGGCTCCGGGCCCTTGAAGAAGCTACGGAACTTGGATCCGGATATCGCATTGCCCTGCGAGACATGGAAATACGGGGAGCCGGCAATCTCCTGGGCAAAGAGCAGTCGGGATCCGTAAACGCGGTCGGACTCAATCTGTATTGCCAGATGCTGGCGGAATCCGTGGAAAGATTGAAAGCTCTCGAAAATTAATATATAGTGTTGAGGCCATGAAGTTAATCATTGTTGAAAGCCCCACGAAATCACGCACCATCAAAAGTTTTCTTGGAAAAAAGTATGAGGTGCTATCTTCATTCGGACATATTCGCGATCTCCCAAAGGGCAAGCTCGGCATTGATGTTGAACACGATTTTGCTCCAACGTACGTCATACCAACGAAAGCCCGCAAGGTGGTAAAATCGCTGAAGGCGTCTGCTCAGAAAGCAGACGAAATAATTTTGGCTACAGACGAAGACCGCGAGGGAGAAGCCATCGCGTTTCATCTGAAAGAAGTGCTGGATCTTAAAGATCCAAAGCGCATTGTGTTTCACGAAATCACAAAAAGCGCTCTGCAGGAATCTCTTGAGCATCCCCGCGCCATTGACGCAAATCTCGTAAACGCCCAGCTGGCGCGGCGCGTGCTTGACCGACTTGTCGGATACAAGCTTTCTCCGTTCCTCTGGAAAAAAGTCGCGAGAGGACTTTCCGCCGGCCGCGTCCAATCGGTTGCTCTGCGCCTGGTGGCAGATCGGGAACAAGAAATACGGGATTTTAAGCAGGAAGAATACTGGACGGTCGTCGCTACGCTCCTTCAATCAAAAACGGCTGAATTTGATGCGCTGCTTTTCAGACAAGACGGAGAAGTCATCTCAAAGCTTGGAATCAAAACAAAAGAAGAGGCGGATACGATCCTCAAAAACCTGGAGGGAGCTGTCTATATCGTAGAATCGGTGGAAGCCAAAGAAACGAAACGCAATCCCCTGCCGCCCTTTACCACGTCCACGCTCCAGCAGGCCTGCTGGCAGCGTCTGAGATTTTCCGCAAAGCAGACCATGCGACTCGCGCAACAACTCTACGAAACCGGACTCATTACGTACCACAGAACCGACTCTCTTAATCTTTCCAGCCAATCGGTTGCAGCCGCAGAAAGCACCATCACAAAACTCTTCGGAAAGGAATATGGCCAGAGGCGCGTATTCAAAACAAAGAGCAAGGGCGCTCAAGAAGCGCACGAGGCAATCCGTCCCACGGATCCCGAAAAGACCCCCGAAGTTACCCCCTTGAAAGAAGCGGGACTAAAAAAACTCTATGACCTTATCTGGAAACGGTTTCTCGCGTCGCAAATGGCACCCGCGGTATTCGATAACATGGCGGTTGAGATCCAGGCAAACGCATACACATTCAAGGCAACGGGCCAGACCCTAAAGTTTCCTGGATTTCTCAAAGCATACTCTCTCGTATTTGAGGAAACGGAACTGCCGCCTTTACAGAAGGGAGACCGGCTGGACATGCTCTCCATAACTCCCTTCCAGCACTTCACCCAACCTCCTCCGAGATACAA
>JACPHF010000065.1 GCA_016188735.1 Parcubacteria group bacterium
CTATGCCATGCGCGAGAGCATGTGCTTTTCGAAGGTCCCCGCAGGCAAAATGCTTGGATTTGCTGAAAGCAAAATTTTGCCGAGGATGGAGCTCGCTTGCCGCTGGAGCAAGCGAGCGTGACCGAGAAAAGCATACGCTCTCGCATATGCAAAGGGGTTAAGCGCGAGGAGAAACCGCGATGCTTCGCGATGCGTGCGTTACGGGAGAATTTGCGCCTTGATTTTCTGCCACCACGGCTTGTCGTACTGTTCCAAAAACTTAATGCCCTGCTCGTAAATCTCCTGGAAAAATTCGTTGCCCACCCGTACTTCTTCTGCGCACTTTGCTATAAGAGAAAGCTTGTCTGCCACTTTCACTATTTGCGCCTCAATAGTCTCGCCCGCTCCTTCCTCGTTCCACAACGCAACATAGTGGGCGGCAAGTTCTTCGGGAAGATCTACGAATACTTCGCCAATCATCTCTTTATTTACTTTGGCAATCGCCTTTTCCATTTCAGCGGAATAATGTTTAAACGGCGTAACAATGTCTCCTGAAAACATCTCTTCCATATCGTGCACCAGCGCCATTTCAAGAACCTTCTGCTTATCCACCGTATGCTCACTTTGCTGTCCCAGCAAATGGCAAAGGATGCTCACGATATAAGCAACAAAATACGAGTGATCGGACACACTCTCGGGAAAATGCTGGGGCTTTAAGTTAAACCGCATCACATGTGCCAGCGACCTGTTCTGTAAATGTTTAAACACCGAACTCATAGTTGTATTATAGCAAAAAACGCCCTTCGATAAACTTAGGACGTTCTTTGCATTGCCCATAGCCCCTCCAGATAAGACTCTCACCTCCACGCGCTAAGCGAATAGCAATATTGTGTTTTATTTGGAGGTTGAACTCGCAACACAAAAAGTGTCGATGATGAGATACATCGGTAATACCCCTCACGCGCCATCTAAGGTACGATTGAGGCATGATTACCAGTCCAAATCTCATTCTCCCCATGGTGTTCGAGCAGTACTGGGCAGCCAGAAAGAAGCTGGCTGAACCCTTTGACAAGCATGCCAACTGGAGAAAGCAGGCCAAGCTGCTCAAGCTGTCCAAAGCAGCAACACAAAGGCTCGAATGGGTCATCTTCTACGAGACGAAAGCCAGTAAGAACGCCTCTCTCTGCTGCAGACACTTCGGCATCCCTGCCAAGACCTTCTACAAATGGAAGAACAGATTTGACGAGAAGAATCTGAGAACCCTGGAAGGTCAGAGCACAGCTCCCAAACACACCAGACAAAAGGAGATCACGAGAACAGAAGAATCTCGCATCGTCTCCCTGAGAAAAGACCACATGGTGTGGGGCAAGCTGAAGCTCCAGGTCCTGTATCTGAGAATCTACGGGGAGACCATCTCCTCCTGGAAGATCCAGTACACCATAGTCAAGTACAAGCTCTATCCCAATCCAGTGAAGAATGAGAAGGTAAAGCAGAAAAGGAAGAGAAACGAAACAAAGAAAAGAATCACTGAATTGCGCAAGCAGCCTTTCCCTGGTTTCCTCATAGCCTTGGATGCCATGGTGCTCCACCGGGGCAGCTTGAAGCGCTACATTCTCACTGCCATTGATACTTTTGGCAAGATTGCCTTTGCCAGAATGTACACAAACAAATCTTCACGTACAGCAGCAGACTTTCTCTCCCGCATGTTCTACCTTCTCGATGGTTCTTTCCTCAACGCCCTCCATGACAACGGATCAGAGTTTCACAAAGAGTTCATTGAAGCTTGTAGAAGACTGGGCATTGAGCAATACTAGAGTCGGGTGAAGACCCCTACGGACAATCCTGTGGACGAGAGATTCAACGGCACACTCAAGAGAGAGTTCCTCCAGCAGGGGAACTTCCATCCTGATCCTGAAGTGTTCAACCGAAACCTTACCGAATGGCTCGTGGAGTACAACTTCGTGAGACCTCATCAATCTCTCGGATACGAAACCCCTTGGGAGTTCACCTCCCGGCACCCCCAAGTGTTACCTATGTACCCGTCCAGCACAAAAAGTTGACAGAGTTAAAATTATATTGTATATATTCTCTCGAGGGGTTATGCCCGCTACTGCATCTTGTTGATGCTTTGATGATGTTTGCCCCTCACCAAGGGCGAGGACTGTGTATACGTTTGCTCCTCGTGAGCTTTACTTCATGATGTCCTCGCCCTTCCCCATCTGCTTCTCAAATCCTTATGAGAGGTAGATCGGGAATTTGCACCCGGAGGTGCTGTGATGGTGCATTACTATGCATCGATGGTTCCTATAATGAACATGAAGCAAAAGAGGGTGAAAGTCCTTCGGTGGGATCCAGACAACAAGCGAAAGCCACGGGCAATCGGGGTGGAAGACGCTTTCGAGCTTATTACCCTCCTGAAGCGCGGGGACGACCTCTGGCTCCGCATGGGAAGCACCAACGCGGCAGTCGCGCTTGGGGCGTTCCGCCGCGGCATCATGGTGCACCAAATCTCGTACCCTCGCGCTATGGCTCACCTCGGTCTCGCAACCAGCAACGCAGTTGAGGTTGAAGATGACGATGAGGACGACGAGGAGGGGTTCAATGGCGCCAATGGC
>JACPHF010000066.1 GCA_016188735.1 Parcubacteria group bacterium
CGTATTCCAGCTCTTCGGGTTTGTGACCTCGCCTTATTTGTTGTTTGTCATACCCCTAAGTTTTATGTTGTATATTCTTACAGGGATGGGAGTCGCTTATGGAGTCTATGTAACAAAGGGAAAGAAATTCTGGAAGAAGCTTTTGAGCGCATCGACCGACTCTCAAAGAATGAAAAGGGAACACGGGGCGTTCCTACGGGATTTGCGGATTTGGACAACCTTCTTTCGGGACTTCAAAAATCAGATCTCGTCATTCTGGCTGCCCGTCCTTCCATGGGCAAATCTTCCCTTGCCTTGGACATGGCAAGGAGGGTTGCCATACAGCACAAGATACCGGTCGGCGTGTTTAGCCTGGAAATGTCAAAAGACCAGGTGATAGACAGATTGCTTGCCGCAGAAGCCGGAGTGGACCTTTGGAGGCTGCGTACCGGCAAGCTCTCGTCTCAGGGAGACGAGAACGACTTTGAACACATTCAGCATGCCATGGGAGAGCTTTCAGAAGCCCCGATCTTCATTGAAGATACGGCTTCCGTGAACGTCCTGCAGATGAGGGCAATGGCTCGCAGGCTGCAGGCGAATCACGGTTTGGGATTGCTCATCGTAGACTATCTTCAGCTGATTGAACCCAGAAACACCCAGGCCCCGATCGTGCAGCAGGTGACGGAAATATCGCGTTCCCTGAAGGGGCTGGCCAGGGAGCTTAATGTTCCGGTTCTTGCCCTGTCCCAGCTCTCGAGAGCCGTGGAACAGCGCGTGCCTCAGCGTCCCCGGCTGTCAGATCTGAGGGAATCGGGGGCTCTGGAACAGGACGCGGACGTGGTACTTTTCATTTACCGGGAAGACCGGTACCGCCAAGACAGCCAGCAAAAAAACATTGCCGAGATTATCGTGGCAAAGCACCGGAACGGCCCCGTTGGAGGAGCAAAGCTCTATTTTGACGAAAAGATCGTGAGCTTCCGCGATCTTGTCAAAGGCATGGACTACGAAGAAGAAGGAGGAGATGAGTTCGGACTGTAATGTATCCAGAACCGATTCAGAAGCTCGCATCCCTCTTTTCCCGCTTGCCCGGCATAGGGCCTCGCATGGGTGCGCGTCTCGCCTTCCATCTTTTGAAGGTTCCCGAACAGGAAGTTCAGGAATTCGGTGAAGCGATACTTCAGCTCGGCTTGCGCATGCGTTTGTGCGCTTTTTGTTTTAACCCATTCGACTTCGCTCAGGGCAAGTCCCTCTGTACCATTTGCGCTGATACGGGGAGAGTAAAAACCATGCTTTGCGTCGTTGAAAAAGAAAGTGATCTGGAAGCCCTGGAAGCCACCAGGGCATACCGCGGCCTGTATTTTGTTCTTGGCGGAACCGTGGGAATGCTTCGCAAAATTGATATGCGGCATCTGAGAATTGATGAATTAAAAGAGCGCATTGCAGATCCGAAGAAGTTTGGGGTTGCAAGCCCCGGTTTTTCCGAGGCAATTCTTGCCATGAACCTTACCACCGAAGGAGAGGCCACGGCCCTGTATCTTGAACGCGTATTCGGGCAGTTGGATATAAAAACAACCCGTCTGGGACGGGGGCTGCCTGTCGGAGGAGAGTTGGAGTATTCGGACTCGGAAACCCTGAGGCAGTCGCTTGAGAACAGACGCTAACTTATGCGGCAATGCCGGTAATTTCCACTTCGGTGAAGGACTGGTGATGTCCTTCTTTCTTTTTTGATCGCTTCTTTGCCTTGAACTTAATGGTCATTACCTTTTTTGTTCTGCCCTGTTTTAATACCTTTCCGGTTACCTTAGCTCCCGCTATAACCGGAGTTCCAATCTCTATGTTC
The DNA here is from genome assembly GCA_016188735.1 of Parcubacteria group bacterium. Taxonomy (GTDB): domain Bacteria; phylum Patescibacteriota; class Minisyncoccia; order Minisyncoccales; family UBA10102; genus JACQLT01. Next base: position 1,820 of record JACPHF010000066.1, read on the forward strand.
TGGCCTTTCTCTGCCAGAAGCACCTGATCAAACACCACATCACTCCCCGCTTCTTGCGGGAGCTTCTCAATTCTGATTTTCTTTCCGGGTTCAACCACGTATTGTTTCCCGCCGGTTTTTATCACAGCGAACATACCCTGTAAGTATATACCAGACCGCGGATATCGTCAACGGATATTTCCGATAAAAAAGACCCGAGGCGAACATTCGCTTTGGGTCCAGGGCTCTCGGACGCATCCGAGACCCTTACAAAGAGAACAGAGAGGTTCTCAGCTCCTGACAACGAGGCCTATCTTCCCGGCGTTGAGCTCCTCCAGGATCTGCTCAACGTCCGAACCGGGTGTTGCGCCGGATCCTTGAAGCCAGTAGATGCGGCCTTCGTCGACTCCCAGTGCGGTGAAGAGCTTTACTCCGTTCGGGAGTACGGCCATCTGCTGTCCCGTGAGACGGTTGAACGCCACACGGAACTCCCTTGGCGTGGGAAAGAGCCGCTCTGCCTGCTCGGGGGTAATCCGAGCCGTGCTCTTGAATGGCTCTGTCGGAAGCATCTTTCTACCTCCTTCCCGCGTCGGTCTTACCGCGCGATGCTTCCCGCGTCGATCATGAACAGGACGATGATGAAAAGTGCGAGGTTCAGGTACAGGACGGCAATCCACCATTGCCCACGCATTGGGACACCTCCTTACGTACTAACGAGAAACTTACCACTTTCCAATAGATTTGTCAAGTATTTGGTTCGTCTTTTTCGGGGCCCTGGATCTCGGCCGCTTTAATGTCTGCTGTCTCTCCGGTAATTTTCAAAACATCTTTGTCTATTTTCTCCAACTCCTTGTACGCGGTGTTGTAGGTGTTTACC
>JACPHF010000010.1 GCA_016188735.1 Parcubacteria group bacterium
AAGCGCCTGCGGAACCAGTTTCTCAATGGCAAGCTTCACGCCCTGCCAGATTTCACTGACGCGAGAAGAACGTTCCTCGCGGGACAGGAGACCGTGCTTCCAGTGAGCGTCTACCGCTTCAATCTCCTTTTCGGCTGCCTGCAAAAGCAATCCTTTTTCTTTGGGAACGGTGAGGTCGTCTATGCCCCACGAAACTCCCGACTTGGTTGCATACTCAAAGCCCAGGTGTTTGATGCTGTCCAGAATTTCCTGCACCTGTGTTTGAGAATATTTCTCAACGAGATTTCCGACCATGGACTCCATTTTCTTTGCCGTCACCTGATCGTTAAAGAACGGGTAGTCCTCGGGGAACGATTCGTTGAATATGATGCGCCCAACGGTCGTCTCTTCAAGGTTCTTTTTGATGTATATTGTTATGGGTTCCTGCAGCAGTACAACTCCCGTCTCATACGCAAGCAGGGCTTCCTCGGGAGAACCGAATGATTTTTTCGCCTTCATGTCCAGGCGGAATGTCAGGTAATAGCAGCCCAAAATCATGTCCTGGCGGGGAACCACCACGGGAGTGCCGGTTGCGGGTTTCAGGATGTTCAGTGAAGAAAACATTAATTCCTCGGCTTCTTTCTGGGCTTCCACGCCCAAGGGGACGTGGACCGCCATCTGGTCTCCGTCAAAGTCGGCGTTAAATGCGAGGCAAACCAGGGGATGCAGCTGAATCGCTTCTCCTTCTATGAGCAGAGGATAGAATGCCTGGATGCCGAGACGGTGAAGGGTCGGAGCCCGGTTGAGCATGACGAGCTTGTCTTGCACCACCTCTTCCAGAATGGCCCAGACCTCGTCGATTTCCTGTTCGATAAGGCGGGAAGCTCCCCGCACGTTATACGCAAGCTCGCGCTCCAATATCTTGTTGATGATAAAGGGTTTGAACAATTCCAGGGCCATGTGCTTGGGAAGTCCACACTGATTAAGCTTGAGGTCGGGCCCCACCACAATGACGGATCGCCCCGAGTAATCCACGCGTTTTCCAAGAAGGTTCTGGCGGAATCTTCCCTGCTTTCCCTTGAGCATGTCTGCCAGGGACTTAAGCAGCCGCCTTCCCCCGGTCGTCGCCTGGGTCATCGTTCCCTTTCTCATGGAGTTGTCGATCAGGGCGTCAACCGCTTCCTGGAGCATGCGCTTTTCGTTGCGGACGATGACATCGGGGGCCGCGATTTCCAAAAGATACTTCAGCCGGTTATTCCTGTTGATCACCCTCCGATACAGATCGTTCAAATCGGAAGACGCGTATCTGCCTCCGTCCAGCTGCACCATGGGGCGCAAATCCGGAGGCAGCACGGGAAGCTGGGTGAGAATCATCCACTCGGGCCGGATGCCGGCCTCCAGCATGCCGCGGAACAACTTCAGGCGGGAAGCGATCTTTTTTCTGTTTACGGGAGAGGCCTGCGCGATCTCTTTTTCCAGCAGGCCTATCTGCTTCTTGCAATCGAGGCCTTCCAAAAGCTTGCGCACGATGTCTCCTCCGGTGCCGGCTTCAAACATCTGTCCGTACTTCAGCGAAAGATTCTGGTAGTCAAGTTCCGACAGGGTGCCGAGGGGTTTCAGCTGCGCCACTTCTTCTCTCGCCTTGTCGCGGGCCTGCTTCACTTCCAGTTTTTCTTTTTCGTCCTTGCCTTTTGACTTCTTGCGGAACTCGGCTTCAATCTCTTCCAATACCTTTTTCTTTTCCTGCTCGTCCACCTTGGTGATGACGTGGGCCGCGAAATAGATGACGCGCTCCAAATTCTGAAACGGAATGTCCAGCGCCTGCCCTATGCGGGAAGGCACGCCCCGCAAAAACCAGATGTGAGAACACGGGGCCGCCAGCTTGATGTGTCCCATGCGCTCCCGTCTGACGGAGGATTTGGTTACCTCGACCCCGCATTTCTCGCACACCACGCCCTTGTACCTGATTTTCCGGTATTTTCCGCAGTAGCATTCGTAATCCTTTTCGGGACCGAAGATGCGCTCGCAGAACAGACCGTCTTTTTCTGCTCGCTGCGTGCGGTAGTTGATGGTTTCCGCTTTCGTCACTTCCCCGTGAGACCACTTCAAAATCTCGTCGGGAGACGCCACCTTTATTCTAATGGATTCTAAATCGGTTACTCTCATTTTTTTTCTTTTACTTCCACGCTCAATCCCAACGAACGCAATTCGTTGAGCAGCAAATTAAAAGAGGCGGGCAGATTTGGGGTTTCAATCTGCTTTCCTTTCAGGATGGATTCGTATGTGGAGGCGCGGCCCGGCACGTCGTCTGACTTGATGGTGAGCATCTCCTGCAGCGCGTAGGCGGCTCCATATCCTTCCAATGCCCACACTTCCATCTCTCCGAATCGCTGGCCCCCGAACTGCGCCTTTCCTCCGAGGGGCTGCTGCGTAATTAACGAGTACGGGCCGATGGAACGCATGTGCAGCTTGTCTTCCACCATATGGATGAGCTTCATTATATAGATCATGCCGACGGTGATCTTTTTCGGAAATGCGATGCCTTCCCTGCCGTCGTACAGGGTGATTTTCCCGTCCTCGGGAAGCCCCGCCGCTTTCAGCTCGCGCTTAATTTCTTCTTCGGTGGCTCCCGTGAGTCCCGGGGTAATTGCGTAGTACCCGAGTTTGGAAGCCGCCCAGCCTAAATGCGTTTCCAGAATTTGTCCGATGTTCATGCGGGAAGCGACGCCAAGCGGGTTCAGTATCATGTCCACGGGCGTGCCGTCTTCCATGAACGGCATCTCTTCTTCCGGAAGCACTATGGAGATAACTCCTTTGTTCCCGTGGCGGCCAGCCAGCTTGTCTCCGGGACGAATCTTTCTCAATTCCGCCACTTCAATATGTATGGATTTGATGACCCCTGGCTCCAGTTTGTGTCCAGCTTCCCTGGAAAACACGCGAACCTGCACCACCCTGCCCCGCTTTCCGTGGGGCATGAGCAGAGAAGTATCTTTCACGTCCCTGGCCTTTTCTCCGAATATGGCGCGGAGCAAACGCTCTTCTGGGGTAAGATCGGCTTCTCCCTTCGGAGAAATCTTGCCGACGAGAATGTCGTTGGGCCCCACTTCTGCCCCGATGCGCACGATCCCTTCTTCGTCCAAATCCTTGAGTTTTTCTTCTCCGACGTTTGGAATGTCGCCCGTCGTCACCTCGGGGCCGAGCTTTGTTTCGCGCACCTGGCAGCTAAAATCTTCAATATGAATGGAGGTGTACGCGTCTTCCTTGACCAGACGCTGGGAAATGATGATGGCGTCCTCATAGTTGAATCCCCGCCAGGGCATGAAAGCAACGAGAAGGTTCGTTCCGAGGGCGAGCCTTCCCCGGTCAATCGCTCCTCCGTCTGCAATGACTTGTCCCTGCTTCACGTGATCGCCGTTTGATACGATGGGCCGCTGGTGGAAACACGTGTACTGGTTCGTGCGCTGGAACGTCTTGAGCGAATACTCTTTTTCTTTCCGCCTGGAGCCTTGCGCCGACGATTCAATCCTGATGCGCGTTGCGTCCACGAACGTAACCTTTCCTTCGTCTTCCGCGATAATGGCCAATCCCGAGTCTTTGGCCACGCGCTCTTCCAGCCCGGTTCCAACCAGGGGAGCCTGCGCCCTGACCAAAGGCACCGCCTGGCGCTGCATATTGGAACCCATGAGGGCCCTGTTCGCGTCGTCATTACGCAAAAAGGGAATCAAAGACGTTGCGACGGATATGGATTGTTCGGGGCCCACGTCGATGAAATCAACCTGCGCCCTGTCTGCCAACCCGGGTTCTCCCTTGATCCTCGACTCCACCCTGGAAGGAACAATGCCGTTGTCCGGAGAAACTTCCACGCCCGCATGCGCGATCACGTGCTGTTCTTCTTCGTAGGCAGACAGATATTGAATGTCTTTGGTGACCCTGCCCGATCGAACCTTGTAGTACGGGGTTTCAATGAAGCCGTGAGCGTTTACCCTCGCGTATGTTGCGAGGTGGCCCACCAATCCGATGTTGGGCCCTTCCGGAGTCTGAATGGGACAGATGCGGCCGTAGTGTGAAGGCTGCACGTCGCGCACCTCAAAACCCGCTCGCTCGCGGGTCAGTCCCCCGGGCCCGGTGGCCGACACCCTGCGCTTGTGCTCAAGCTCGGCCAGCGGATTTTCGTTGTCCATGAACTGCGTGATCTGGGAAGAGGTGAAAAATTCTTTCACCACGGCGATCATGGGACGGGGGTTCACGAGCTGGGAAGCCGTGATGGTTCCGGGATCCAGCGTCGACATGCGGTCTTTCACGATGCGTTCCATGCGCATGAATCCCACGCGCATGCGGTTCTGCAGGAATTCCGGGAACGTGCGCACCCTGCGGTTTCCCAAATGGTCGATCTGATCCGGCTGGGATCCTGGCGTATTGTTGAGCCGGATAATTTCCCGAAGCACCTCTGCCACGTCCTCCAGCTTGAGAATGCGGTCTTCCACCGCTATCGCCGTCTGTTTCAGCGCCGGAAGACGCTGCAGGGTTTTCCATCGTCCAACCTTGGAAAGGTCATACCGCTCAAAGTTGAAAAACATGTTCCAGATAAGTTCTTTGGCGGCTTCCGGGGTTCCCAGGTCTCCGGGGCGCAGCCTGCGATAAATCTCAACCAACGCGTCTCCCTGGGTTTTTGCGGCGTCTTTCTTCAGGGTTTCCTCCAGAAAACGCACATCTCCTTTGTCCACGTCCGCAACCAATTCCTGCATGGCTTTCTCGTCTCCGGCTCCGAACGCCCGCAGCAGCGTGGTGATGGGAGCCTTGCGCTTCCTGTCAATGCGAACCGCGATAAAGCCGGAAGGTTCGGTTTCAAACTCAAGCCACGCCCCGCGATTCGGGATGATTTTTGCCCCGAACAGCCGGGAATTCCGCCAGGGCTTTGCCGTGAAAAAGGCTCCCGGGCTCCGGATGAGCTGGGAAATGGCGACCCGCTCCACGCCGTTCACGATGAAGGTGCCGCGCTCCGTCATGAGGGGCATGTCGCACAAGAACACTTCCTGCTCCTTCACTTCTTTCGTTTTGAGATTGAGCAGCCGAACTTTCAAACGCACGGGGGCTTCGAACGAATTGTTGTTTTCCTTTGCCTCGATTTCCGATTTGTAGTTCGGATCTCCAAACGAAAAACCGGTGAACCAAAGTTCAAACTCTTTTTTCGTGTAGTCGCGGATGGGAGAAATCTCTTTCAGGAGTTCCAGAAATTCTTCACCCCAAAAACGCTTCCAGCTGACGCGTTGAATCTCCAGAAGGTACGGGAGGTCAAGGGAAAGACGCAACTTCCCAAATCTCTTGTTTGAAAGAGGAGGTGAGGAGGGCATGGAAACACGCAAAGCAGGCCTAAAAAACGCGAAGGGGCCGTGCCTGATTGATCAATGAAAAACGTAAATTGTGGGAACGGGAAAACTCAAGGAAAGCTTCTAATATGAAAACTAAATTCAAGTATAGCCGAAGCCGCAAGATATGTCAACCCCGATCAAGGTTATTTGGTTTTCCGGTTGATTTCGGGCGGCGTCTGCTGCACGGGAGGCTCGGGAGAAACAATGCCTTCCAGGGCAGGTTTTCCTTCTTCCAGGTTCTTGATAATGCTCTTTACCCCCTCGTTCTCGGGATTCAGAGAAGCCACCTGCCTGAATTCCCGAAGGGCCGCATCTTTATTCCCCTGCTTGTCGTACGTAAGCCCAAGCATGTACAGGGCGTTGGAATAGTTCGGATTGAGCTGTTTTGCGGAAAGGAACTCCCGCTGAGCTTTGGCGACGTCTTCTTTCTGCCAGTACACCATGCCGAGCTGGAACGCCAATCCCACGTCTTTGGGACTTGCAACCTTCAGCGCTTCAAGCTGAGACGCGGCTTCAGCCGACTTTCCTTGGAGTTCGTATGCTGCCGCTTTGAGAAAATGGGCGGGCGCATAGTCTGACTTGAGCTGAATTGCCCGATCAAGATTCTCAAACGCTTTCTGCAGCGATTCGTCTTTCAAGGTTGCGGGAATGCCTTGCTGATTCGCAAACAGCACGTACACCCTTCCCAATTCTCCCCATGCGAAGGGGGAAGCGGGTTCCAGGGCAGCCGCCTGCTCGTACGCCTGCACCGCAAGCTCTTTTGCTCCGGCTACCGCAAGAAGGTTCTGCGACACCGAGCCCTGCACGTTCCAGTTGGCAACGTTTGCCTTGGCCACGGTTGTCGCATTCCTCACCGCGGACACCGCGTTATTCACCGCGACCTGGGTTTGCTGCTGCCTCTGTTCGCTTGAGAGCGAACCGTCCTGATTGATCCGTCCGATACGGGCCAAAAACAGCTGGGCAATATCCCTCCAGTACAGGTCCATGCCAGGATTCAGGCGCAGCGCCGTCTGCAGTTTTTCGATCGCTCCTTCCACGTCTCCCTGCTGGGCCAGCCTTGCGGATCCCGCATAGTACAGTTCGGCTGCGTATCTCTGTCCTCCGACAAACAAGAGTCCCAAGCCGAACACAAGCACGAGAAGAAACGTGAACGAGGAAGCAACCGACAGCAATGAGGGCGGAGCCAGGGAAACCTTCATCTCCTTGCTCGCAAACATGCCCAATCCGCCGAGCAGCATCCAGAACAAGAACCACATCGTGAAATTCGCCGGGTACAGCATAAAGCTCACGACGAGGCCAACGAATGAAGCCGTCATGCCAAGACCAACCAGCCAGGAACCATCCTGGCCCGATTCCGGATTTGAACCAAACAACGCGCGGAAACCCGCAACAAGCGTCGTTGCCAGCAGGCCAATGAAGACGAGTATCCCCAACGCCCCGAGCGTCACCGCTATATCCAGAACCTGGGCCGCTCCGGCCGAAAAACGCGTTCCCCAGAATGTGGTCTGGTTGAGCGCCGAAGAATGGAATTTAGAATAGTCGAACACGAATGTTCCGGGACCCGATCCAAAAAGCGCGTGCTCTTTGA
>JACPHF010000069.1 GCA_016188735.1 Parcubacteria group bacterium
ATGTATTATACACACCTTTACTATTTTGTCAATGCGCTGGTAGAGTTTCCGAGAACTTAGGATTACGATGGGTATGATGAAACTTTTGCTCTTGCTTCTTCTTTTGGTTCCCGGCATTGTTCTTGCTCAGCCGGTTGTCATAAACGAAATAGCGTGGATGGGTAGTCCGGTTGACGGCGTGGCCGAGAACCAGTGGTGGCGCTATGAATGGCTGGAGTTGTTTAACGCGAGAGATGTTTCGGTTCTGCTTGATGGGTGGTCAATTGAACTGAGGCGTGAGAATCTGGATTTCGCCATTCCTTTGGCAGGAGGGATTCCCGCCAAAGGATATTTTCTTGTTGTTTCTTCGGGAAAGATTCCTTTGGCGCACATCAACTACGCCAATCTTGGAGGAAAGTTTTTCAACGGAGGACAGCGCCTGTTGCTCAAGAATTCTTCGGGCGTTGTGCAGGACGAGATAGATGCGCGAACTGGCTGGTTTGCGGGAGACAATGAAAGCAAGCAAACCATGGAGCGCATAGATCCATTAAAAGAAAGTTCAGATCCTCAAAACTGGCACACGAGCGAACTTGCCGGAGGAAGTCCCGGGCGAGAGAACAGCAAGGTGCAGGATATTGTCAAAGAAAAAACCGGCCCTTTTGCCGAGCCGGTTTCTACCCAGTTGCCCTTTCACTTTGTTCTTGCTGCTGCGGTTGCTCTTGCGGCGGTTCCTGCTGTGATTTGGCTGAAGCGTAGACACGCAAGCTCATTCGATGATCTTGGACATTGAGTTCAAGAATCTGGAATGAGTAGGTTTTGCCTGCCTCAATCTGCTCTTCCATATTCTTTTTGGTGCCGAACTCCGAGATGTGGCTGAGCCCCTGAATCATGGGCTCTATTTCCACGAATGCGCCAAACGTATTGAGTCTCGTCACCTTCCCTTGCACCACGTCTCCTTTCTTGTATTTTTTTTCAACTTCCTTCCAGGGATCTTGTTTGAGCGCTTTCAAAGACAGGGAAACGCGGCCCTGGGCAATATCGATGATTTTCGCTTTTACCTGGTCTCCAACTTTCAAGACCTGACTTGGATCGTCAATGATCTGCCAGTCGATTTCTGAAATATGAATAAGGCCTTCCAGCTCTTGCCCCTTTGGTCCGAACCTGAGGAATGCCCCGAAGTCAACGACCCCGGTAATTTCTCCCTCAACCTCCTGACCGACCTGATATTGCAAAAGCAGTTCTCTGACCTTGGCCTGGTCTTTCGCCTTTTCAGAGAGGATCACCTTTCCTTCCCTGGGATTGATATCAAGAATGCGAACTTCCAGCGTTTCTCCAACGAACTTTTGGAGCGCGAGGAGGATCTTTGCGGGATCTCCGTCTTCAACGCGGGGATAGTGTTCCTGGGAAAGTTGGGAGACCGGGAGGAAGGCTGGCACGTTGACCACTTCCGTAAGCAATCCTCCTTTGTTTGCGCCCGTGATCACCACGTTCACCGCCTCCTGTGAGTCTTTCTTTGCCTTGAGCTGACCCCAGGTGAGTTCCCGGCCAGCCTCTCCAACAGAGAGCTCAATGTAGCCCTCGTCATTTTCCAGATCAACTATTTTCGCTTTCAGCCGTTCTCCGATCTCGATGTTTCTCAGGCTATCTTTTTCTTCCAAGAATTCCCGTCCCCAGATAATGCCGGTGCCCTGCGGGCTCAAATCCAAAAACAACGATGAGCGTCCGATGCCGACCACGGTTCCTTCCACGATATCGCCGAGGCGATACGGCCTGAGCTGTTCCGCTGATTGTGAGTCCAGGGTTTGCTGCACAAATTCAAATATACCTTGCATGTCGGAAATTGTCAAAAACCCCAGGGCCTTTTGCCGTGCCACCGTTTGAGGGGCAATAAAAAGAGGGGTCCGAAGGGACCCCTCTGCTGCTACTTCTTCGGCCGTAGCTACGGAGGAGCTAGGGCGAACGTCGTTGCAGTGCCGTGGGTGTGAGCGGCGATCGCACGTTGTACGTGAGCGAGCCGTTCGTGTGCGGTGCGGAAGGTGATCGTGGCGTTGATCGTGCCGCGACGGAGCGCAGAACGCGCGCCGGCGACGAAGGTGTTGATGGTCGCCTCGTGACGCGTCGCGAAGGCGAAGATCATGAAGCGGAGCCCGGCGAGCGACAGCGATCGTTGTGAACTGTTCGTCGCGAAGACGAACAGCGAGGTCACCGCTGCGACGCCGAAGGCGATGATCGCGACGGCATCGACCGGCGGCAGGAGTGCTGGAAGCACTACTGCGACGGAGCCGAATACGAGTCCGAGGATGAGGAGGATCGTCGCTGCGATCCTTGTGCTCATCATTATTTCGTTCCCCCCTTTCCCTCAAAATGGCTAAGCCAGAACCTCCTTCCCGAGATTGTCCAAAGAACGATCTTCGCGCTTTTCTCGTGAGCAGCGAAGGCAAGTCACCTTGCCGTTTCAATATACAATGAAATCAAAAAAGAAGAAACAACCTTCTTGAATTATGCGATGGATTCTGGTATCATGGAAACATGCAGATCGTCTGGAAGGGCCACGCATGCTTTTTTATTACCGCCTCCCACGGGAACCATTCCCAGGTGAAGATTGTGTTTGATCCGTACGATGAATCCATCGGCTTGAGGCTGCCTTCCATGGAAGCAGATCTGGTGCTCGTGTCCCACGACCACTACGATCACAACAACGCAAAGGCGATCAAAAATGCGCCCTTCATAGCTTCTTCTCCCGCATAATACGAGGTGAAAGGAGTATTCGTGAAAGGCATACCCTCTTTCCACGACAACTCCAAAGGGAAAGAGCGGGGGCGCAACACCATCTATGTTGTAGACGCGGAAGACATGCGCCTTTGCCATCTGGGAGACTTGGGACAGAGCGAGCTGACCTCAGAACAGGTAGACCAGATCGGCGAGGTTGATATTTTGTTCGTGCCGGTTGGAGGCACCTATACCATTGACGCAAAAGAAGCCAGTCATATTGTTTCCCAGATTGAGCCCAAAATTGCCGTGCCCATGCACTACGCGTTGCCCAACGTGAAAGTGAAGCTGGCCGGCGTAGGTCAGTTCTTGAAGACCATGGGATTGAAGGCCGAAGAACCGCTCCCCAAGCTTTCCTTGAAGCAGAAAGATCTGGACGGAGAAGAGACGAAAGTGATCGTGCTTCAACCCTGATGCTGGATAGGATTCGCAGGCTTCCGGAAGCAAAGCGCAAGCTCATATTCTGGATAACGGTCGTCGTGGCAGGGCTGGCAATGATTATTTGGTTCGTATTGACCACCATCGCGAGAATAAAAACATTGGTATCGTAATACGATCATGGCATCAGGAAAAACAGAACTTCAACAGTTGGGTCAGGTGCGTCCCCGTGAAATAAGCCAGGAGATGAAAGAGTCATACCTGGATTACGCGATGTCCGTCATTATTGCGCGGGCGCTTCCCGACGTGAGAGACGGACTGAAACCCGTGCATCGGCGCATTTTGTATGCCGCCCAGGACATGGGGCTGACACACGGAGCAAAACACCGCAAGTCATCCACCATCATCGGAGAAGTGCTCGGAAAATATCATCCGCACGGCGATCTCGCGGTGTATGACGCCATGGCCCGTTTGGCCCAGCCTTTTGCCATGCGATATCCCCTCATTGACGGCCAGGGAAATTTCGGCAGCATCGACGGAGATCCGCCGGCAGCCCATCGCTACACGGAAGCGCGCCTTTCACGCATGGGAGAACTACTGCTGCAGGATATCAATAAAGAGACCGTTGATTTTGTTGAAAACTACGACGGCACCAGAAAAGAACCCGTTGTTCTTCCCTCTCCTCTTCCCCAGCTTTTACTGAACGGAACCCTGGGCATTGCCGTTGGCATGGCAACCTATATCCCGCCCCATAACCTGACAGAACTCGTGGATGCCTTGATGTATTTGCTCGACAACGGAAACGCCACGACCGAAGACCTGTTTCAGTTTGTGAAAGGGCCGGATTTCCCGACAGGAGGCGTCATGTTTGACCGCAAGGGAATCATCGCGGCTTACTCTCAGGGGAAAGGCCCCATTGTGGTGCGGGGGAAAGCCGAAGTGCTCGAAGAAGGAAAGTCCGGCCGCACGCAGATTGTCATCACCGAGATTCCTTACCAGGTGGTGAAGTCGTCTTTGGTTGAGAAGTTCGCGGAACTGGTGCAGGAAAAAAGAATTGAAGGCATCAAGGATATCCGCGACGAATCCGACAAAGACGGCTTGCGCATCGTGTTTGACTTGCAGCGGGATGCCCATCCCCAAAAGATTCTGAATCGCCTCTACAAGTTCTCAGATCTTCAAAAAACATTCCATTTGAACATGCTCGCATTGGCAGAAGGCATTCAGCCGAAGACCATGTCTTTGGAAGAAGTCCTCAGCCATTTCATCGTCCATAGGAAACAGGTCGTGGAGCGCCGGACGCGCTTTGAACTCCAGAAAGCGCAGGAGCGGGCGCACATCCTTGAGGGGCTCCTCAAGTGCCTGGCCAATATTGAAGAAGTCATTAAAATCATCAGAAAGTCCGGTACGAGGGACGAGGCCCAGAGCAACCTGATGAAGCGGTTCCGCCTCACCCAGGTTCAGGCAAACGCCATTCTGGAAACAAAGCTTGCCCAGTTGGCCCGCCTGGAGCGCCAGAAGATAGACGACGAAATGGCGCAGCTCAAGGCTCGCATTAAAGAGCTTACCGAAATCCTGGAGTCGGCAAAGAAACTCAAAGCAGTGATCAAAAAAGAATTGCTGCAGCTGAAAGAAACGTTTGGAGACGCCAGACGCACAAAGGCGCAGGTATCGCAGGTCGGAGAAATCGCGGAAGAAGATCTCATTCCGGAAGAAGAAACCATCATTACCTTAACGCAGGGAGGATATATCAAACGCATCAACCCGGCTTCGTACCGGTCGCAGAAACGCGGAGGGAAAGGCATGATGGGCATGAAGACGGTGTCGGATGACATCGTGGAGCATATCCTTTCGGCCCAGACGCACGACCTTCTCATGTCGTTTACGGATTCCGGCAAGGTGTTTCAGGTACCGGTATACGAGATCCCGGAAGGCACGAGGGTCGCAAAAGGACGGGGACTTCTTAACTTCCTTGAAATCACTCCTCAGGACAAGGTGATGTCTCTCTTTGCCGCGGGGAAAAAGGACTCGGAACAAGGGATGAAATATTTGTTCATGGTGACGAAAAACGGCATTGCCAAAAAGACC
>JACPHF010000067.1 GCA_016188735.1 Parcubacteria group bacterium
GGAGAAGAGCTTCTGCTGACATCTCTTCAGAATCCCGAACCATGGAAGAAGACGAAGAGATGGGATAACTCGGTTGTCGACATGTGGTTCAAGACAAAACTCAGCAGCGATGCCGAGCTTGGATTGGCCAACACACACGAAGAACCCATCACGGCCCTCATGGGTCACCACATATCTTCCTGGAGAGACCTTCCGGTATATGCCTATCAATTTCAGACAAAATTCAGAAATGAACTGAGGGCGAGATCGGGGCTGCTGAGGACGCGGGAGTTTATCATGAAAGACCTGTATTCGTTTTCTCGGTCGCAAGAAGAACACGAGGCGTTTTACGAAAGGGCAAAGGAAGCCTACGCTAAAATTTTTGATCGCATCGGCATTGGGGCCAGCACCCTGCTTACGTTTGCTTCCGGAGGGAGCTTTTCAAAATATTCCCATGAGTTTCAAACGCTCTGCGAAGCAGGGGAGGATACCATCTTTATTTGCGAGAAGTGCCGTGTTGCGGTGAATAAGGAGATCATAGGAGAGCAGAGCGCCTGTCCGCAATGCAAGAATACGAAGCTGAAAGAGGAATGTGCCATTGAAGTAGGGAATATTTTCAGCCTGGGCACCAGGTTTTCCGAAGCCCTGGGTTTGAAATTTATTGATGAACAGGGTACAAAACATGCAGTGGTCATGGGAAGCTACGGCATTGGTCCTGGCCGGGTGATGGGCACAGCGGTAGAGCTGTTCCACGACGAGAAAGGAATCCTTTGGCCGCCGGGAATAGCTCCGTTTTCCTGTCACCTCCTTGCGTTTCCCGGAGGAGAAGCTCAGGCAAAGATAACGTATGAGAAGCTGGAGAAGGCGGGATATACCGTGTTGTATGACGACAGGGGAGTTTCTCCTGGAGAAAAGATGGCAGACGCGGATCTTCTCGGCATGCCCTGGCGTCTCATACAAAGCGGAAAGACCGCGGAGAAAAAAGTTGTGGAAGTAAAGAAGAGAGGCAAAGAAAATATTGAGATTATGGATATGAAGGCCGTGATCAAGCGTTTGAAGTCGTAATCATTCCATGCGCCGCCTCATCAACAAAGCGCTGTCGTATTTCGGACAAGACGTTGCCATCGACTTGGGAACGGCGAATTCTCTTGTCTATGTGCGCGGCCGGGGCATCGTCATCCAGGAGCCTTCGGTGGTGGCCGTGAACCAGAAAACCGGTCAGATCCTTGCCATTGGAAAAGAGGCGAAGAAAATGGTGGGCCGCACGCCGGGTCACATCGTGGCGACCCGTCCTTTGGTAAAAGGCGTCATCTCTGATTTTGAGGTGACCGAACAGATGCTCAGGTATTTTATTCACAAAGCCGCCGAAAAGAAGTTTCTTCTTACGCCCCGACCCCGGGTCATCGTGGGCATTCCGTTTGGCGTCACCGAGGTGGAAAAGAAAGCGGTGCGAGACGCTACCTTGTCTGCCGGAGCCAGGGAAGTATATCTCATCGAAGAACCCATGGCGTCTGCCATCGGAGCCCGTCTGGAAGTCCAGGAAGCGGGAGGGAACTTCGTGGTAGACGTGGGAGGAGGCACAACCGAAGTCGCGGTCATCTCCCTTGGGGGCATTGTGTCCGCAAAATCCCTGAGGATAGCGGGGGACAGGCTCAACGAAGACATCATCCGTTTTGCGCAGGATGAGTATCGGATCTTGATAGGAGAGCGCACGGCAGAAGCAATCAAGATAGCGATCGGTTCCGCTTTCCCCATGAAAGAACGCAAAACCATACCATTGCGCGGCAGGAATTTGGTTACCGGACTTCCCGAAGAAATCATCGTGTCTGACGCCGACATCAGAAAAGCCATGGAGCGGTCCGTGCGTCAGATCGTCAACGAGATCAAACTTACCATTGAAGATACTCCTCCGGAACTTCTTGCAGACATTATTGTCTCCGGCATTCATCTTGCGGGAGGAGGTTCCCTGCTCAGGGAATTGGACATTCTTATTGCAAAAGAAACAAAGATTCCCACGGTTATCGTTGAGGATCCTTTGACCGCGGTCGTGAGGGGAGCCGGCATGGTACTGGAGAATTTAGACGAGCTTCACGACGTGCTCGTTGAAACCGAAGATTTGGAACCGCCGCTATGATCACCAAAGAGCAGGTACAACACATTGCGGGCCTCGCGCATATCCGGCTCCAGGGGCAAGAAGTAGAAAAGTTCCGGAAGGACTTTGCTTCTATTCTCGAATACTTTGAGATTCTCAACGAGGTTGATACCGCAAAAGTAGAGCCCATGACTCACCCGGGCTCTAAAGAGAAAAAAGGCAGGCAAGACAAACCCAGGCAGGAAACAGAAGAACGGCGTTCCAAGCTTCTTTCTTCGTTTCCTTTTGCCCAGGAAAAGTTTTTACAAGTTCCGCAAATACCATGGCAATCAGGAAAATCCACGAACAACTCGTAAAAAAAGAGATATCTGCGACAGAGCTTGCGTCAGAATACCTGGGCCGCATTGAACGGGAAGAGAATCGGATTCATGCATTTTTGAGCGTTGACAAAGAAGCGGCGCTGGCCCAGGCTCGGGCGGTGGATGCAAAGATTGCGAACAAAGAGAATGTAGGTCAGCTTGCGGGTATTCCGTGCGCCGTAAAGGATGCGATTCTCGTTGAAGGGATGCCGGGCACGGCTGCTTCCAAAACACTCGAGCATTATGTGGCTCCGTATGAAGCAACTTGCGTGCGGAAGCTGCGCGATCAGGGATCCGTATTTCTTGGAAAAACCAACATCAGCATGGGAGCTTCCACGGAAAATTCCGCGTTCGGGCCAACCTACAATCCCGTAGATCCCAGTCGCGTTCCGGGAGGAAGTTCGGGAGGATCGGCCGCCGCGGTAGCGGCCCAAGAAAGCGTCTTTACGCTCGGAGAAGATACGGGAGGCTCTATTCGCTTGCCGGCTTCTTTTTGCGGCGTCGTAGGACTCAAACCCACATACGGTTCTGTA
>JACPHF010000068.1 GCA_016188735.1 Parcubacteria group bacterium
ATTACCAAGGAACAAAGCAAAAAGCGCAAGAATGTCTCAGCATCAATCCAGAACTGGGAACTTGTTGGTGGCAGTTAGCGAGAGCAGAGACTTCTCTCGGCAACGCAGAACTCGGATCTGCCGCCTTGCAAACCGCAGAAGCCAAAGGGTACGGGGTGAAAACAGAGCAGGCATACCTGCACCTGGCAAACGCCTATCTTGCCGCGAAAGATTACGAGAACATGGCTGCAGTATATAACGAGTTGATAAACCATGACTATGGCCCGAACAATGCACAATATCATGCTTCTTTCGCTGCGGTGAATAGAATCCTGGGCAGAAATGAAGAGGCAAGGAGAGGGACGCTTGCCGTACTCCTTTTGAATCCAGCCGCCAAAGAAGACGTGGCTGCGTTTTTCAGCACTCTCCCCGATTGCGGTTCTGAAAGTTCCGCCGACCAGACAGAATGCTACACCATTTCAGCCCTTCTCCGCCTCTATCTGAAAGAACCCAAGGCAGAACAAGAATTGAGGAAAGCTCTTGCCAGGGGGATTCTCCTGCGCATAGAATTGCGCTCTTGGGTGACAGACGCGGCCAAGTACTATGTTGCTGCAGATCCGACAAATGCCGATTTTCATCTTGCCTCCGCCATCATTCTCCAAAGCTTTGGAAGTAGTCGAGAACAAGCGAAAGCAGAGGCCCTAAAGGCTCAGGAGCTTGATCCTAATAAAAAAGATATCGTTGACCTGTTTATAAAAAACCTTTAATGAGAATCTAGTATGATGCATTCAAAAATCATAGCCTGCGTTCCTGTTATTCTTGCATGCCTTGCGGTCACGCTTCCCCTCCTGGGAAGCCAGGTTCTCTTTTTCCCTGCCGCCTGGGGCCAGGCGCTCGCTTTCCGCATCCTCGTTTCTCTCTGCCTCGTCTTTGCGCTGTTCCAAATCGGGCAGTGGCCAAGCTTTCTCGCCCGCCTCAGGCAGGCAAAACACATTCTCATCCCGCTCGGATCGTTCGCGATAGTTTTCCTGCTTGCCCTCGTATTCTCTGAAGACCGATATATGAGTTTTTGGGGGCTCCCCACCCGGGCATGGGGCATAGCGCACCTTATCCCGCTCTTCCTCTTTGCGCTTTTCGTGTTTCTTTTTCTCAGAAAAACGGATTGGAAGTGGGTCTGGGGTTCTGTCTTCGCCTCCGGGCTTATCATGGCGCTTGTGGCCCTTTCTCAGCAGCAGGGCTGGTTCTCTGACGCCTTAGTGCAGTATCCCCGACCCCCCGGAACCCTGGGCAACTCCATTTTCCTTGGCATGTACCTTCTTTCGCTCGCCCTCATTGCTTTTTCTTTTGCCTTTGCGAACAGAGGAGTCATCCGCCTTCTCTTAATCGCAACTTCCGTCGTTCTTGCCGGAGGAATGCTTCTTTCCCTTTCCCGCGGCGCTCTCTTTGGATTTGGTGCGGGGCTTCTCTTTTTCTTCGCGCTGTTCCCCGGCAAATCCCGCATCCCCCGTTTTTTCACCCTCTTCCTTCTTTTGGGAGGAATCTCGCTCTTCCTTTTTATCAACGCAGCCCCTAATCCGTTCCCCGAATTCCCCCTGGCTTCAAACATGTGGGATCGGTTTCAATCGGAAAATCTTTTGGACCAGGCGCGCATTTTGGGCTGGCAAAGCGTTTTGCGGGGCGTTGCCGAAAAACCCTTCTTGGGATACGGCCCCTACAACTCTTTCATACCCTTCAACGCGCACTTTAATCCTATCCTCACCGAAATCACGGGCTCAACCGGCTATTGGGATACCGCACACAATGAGTTTCTGGACATACTGGCTGGATCCGGCGCGCTGGGGCTCCTGGCATATCTTGGATTTTTAGGGGCTCTTTTGTGGCAGCTTGAAAAAGCAAAGCTGAAAAATCCGGATCAGAAATTCCTTCTCCATGCCATGCAAACCGCTCTCGTGGGGCAGCACGTGGCGCTTCTGTTTTTCCCAAACACGTTCGCCACGTCTCTTATGCTGCTTCTCTCTGTCGGATTTTCTTTGTCCCTACTCGCTCCGTCCAGTTCTCAAACCTCTTCTCCTTCGACTTCTCCCTCGACGCGGCTCGGGATTTTCAAAAAAAAATCGTTCTCCGGCGCCCTCGCCCTGACTTCTCTTGTCGTCCTCGTGCTGTTGAATTGGCAGATAACCCTAAAGCCGCTCTTCATCAACAGGGATATCAATAAGGCCTCGATCCTTGCCGAATTGAATCAGTGCGAACCTGCCCTCGCGCTCGGAGAACAAACCTTGCGGCAGGGAACTTTTATAAACTATTACAGCCACCTGAGATATGTGGATCTTATCTCCGCCTGCATGGGACGCGCAAAAAACAGCGTTTTGGAGCTTTCCGGCAAAGCAGTTGCGTCATTGAAAGAAGAAGTTGGGGTGCGGCCCAAAGAACCCAGGACATGGATGCTTCTTGGAGGATACACGAACAATCTTGCCAGCGCCGCGAAAAACGAAAGCGAAAAACTTGC
>JACPHF010000071.1 GCA_016188735.1 Parcubacteria group bacterium
AGAGGCCGAATGCCTATTCGTATTCTCGTAAAATCCCTCGACTTCAGTTCTTCCATGACAGATTCCACTCCTTTGTGGCCGGCAGATCCCCGGTCTTTTGAGACCCTCACGGTTCCGATGGGAATATCAATATCGTCGTGAACAACAATGAGTTCTCCACCTTGTTTGAGAAGGGACCGAACGCTGACCCCGGACTTGTTCATGAAAGTTTGAGGTTTTGCCAATATTGCTTTGGCCGAGCCAAGGATGCCCTCGGAGACAAGGGCGGTATGTTTTTTCGAAAGTTTGAATGCGGGGAATCCATGTTCTTTGGCAAAAGCATCCAGTGCCAAAAACCCCGCATTGTGCCGCGTGCTCGCGTACGTTTTCCCTGGATTTCCGAGGCCGACGATGAAAATCATAACGTTGTTGTATTATACTCTGGCTTGTCTGGCAGGGGAAATTATGATATGCTTGGAATGTTTATGAAGAAAATACTCTCTTCTTTCTGGGAAACCGCGCGGATTGCGATCGCAGCCCTCTTATTTGCGGTTGCCGTGCGTGCGCTTATCTTCCAGCCGTTTCTGGTGCACGGCGTATCAATGGAGCCGAATTTTCACAACGGCGACTATCTCATCATCGACGAGATTTCTTACCGCTTCCAGGATCCCCAGCGCGGAGAAGTGGTGGTATTTAGGTATCCCAAGGATCTTTCCCAGAGGTACATTAAGCGCGTTGTGGGGCTCCCGGGAGAAACCGTGGAAATTCAAAACGGCAAGATTATAATCTCCGAGGATTCTTCCGATGATCCGCAGACGTTTACGCTTGATGAAAATCGGTATCTGGTTGGCGAGAACACGGAAGGATCTTTCAAGGTGAAGCTTGGCGGCAATGAATACTTTGTCCTTGGAGACAATCGGATGTTTTCTTCGGATTCAAGAATATGGGGTTCTTTGCCCCGCAAGGACATTGTCGGCAGGGTTTTCCTGAGGGTATTTCCGGAATTTGTCTATGGTAAAGAAATCTAGATTCCAAACGCCAAGCGGGATGCATGACATCCTGCCGGAAAATCAGGAGTATTTCCAGAAATTCTATGCCGTTGCAAAAGATGCGGCCGAGTTTTACGGGTTCCGGCGCATTGATACTCCCATCGTGGAAGACGCCGAGCTCTACGAGAAGGGAACCGGAGTTGCTACGGATATCGTGGAGAAACAGATGTATCTTCTGAAGACCCGGGGAGGAGACACGCTGGCGCTTCGCCCGGAGTTCACACCGGGCATAGCTCGCGCCTATCTCCAGCACGGCATGATTAATCTTCCTCAACCGGTGAAACTGTATACGTCAGGACCGCTGTTTCGGTATGAGCACAGCCAGGCGGGACGATTCCGGCAGTTCCACCAGTTTGACGCCGAGGTGTTCGGTGAAATCTCCCCCGCGCAAGACGCGCAGATCATCCAATTGTTCACGGTCATTCTGCAAGAACTCAAGATCGGGCACATATTGGTTGAGATCAACAGCGTGGGAGACAGCCAGTGCCGTCCCTATTACAAAAAGCTTCTGGTCAATTTTCTGCGTTCGCGCCAGCAGCAGCTTTGCGTTGACTGCAGGCGGCGAGTGCGCGAGAATCCCCTTCGTACGCTGGACTGCAAAGAAGAGAAATGCCAGCGGGTACGCGCGTTGGCGCCCCAGATCCTTGATCATTTGTGCGAAGAGTGCAAGAAACACTTCAGGCAGGTTTTGGAATTTCTTGATGAAGCGGACATTCCCTATCACCTGGACCCGTATCTCGTGCGCGGCCTGGACTATTACACCAAAACCGTGTTTGAGATTTTTTCAGAACGCCAGATAAAGCAGCAGGAAGGGGATCAGGAGGTGATCACGCGCGACGCGCTTGTCGGAGGGGGCAGGTACGATACGCTTATTAAGCTGTACGGGAACAAGGATGTTCCGGCGGTGGGAGCCGCGGCCGGAACAGAACGCATCGTTTCGTTCTTAAAAGAACAGGAGCCCGCCGTACCTAAAAACCCGAAGGTGTTTTTGGCCCAGCTCGGCGACCTTCCTAAGAAAAAGAGCCTGAAGCTTTTGGAAGAATTTAGAAAAGCGAAAATTCAGATCGCAGAATCGCTCGGCAGGGACTCCCTGAAGGTGCAGATGTCGAGAGCGGATAAGCTGGGGGTGCGGTTTACCCTGATCCTCGGCCAGCGGGAGGCACTGGACAATACCATCGTAATCCGTAGAATGGACAACGGCACCCAGGAAACCGTGAAGTTTGATAAGACG
>JACPHF010000070.1 GCA_016188735.1 Parcubacteria group bacterium
AAGGAGCTGTTCGGCTTCTTGCCTCTTCATACCGAGCCCCTCTCTGATGTTATTGAGCAGCTGCTTTCTTGGGTGCAGAAACCCTGCTTTTACGACTGGGAAGAATAACGCGGGATCGATCTCGGGTTTCTTTCCAAAAGGAACAAGTTTTAGGATGGCGGCATCAACCTTGGGCTGAGGCCAAAACACCCCCTTTTTCACCGTGGCAACGATGCTAGCCTGGGCGTAAAACTGGACCGATACAGCCAGCAGGTTCATGCGGGGAGGTTTTGCCAAGATGCGCTGGGCAACCTCTTTCTGCACAAGCAGAACTGAGAGCAAGGGAGGATTCTCGGTCTCCAGGAGCTTTCGGATGAGGGGGGCTGTAATTGCGAAAGGAATGCTTGCCACCACCTTATAGCCAGGGGGCAGGGCTTCCAGGGGAAACTTAAGGATGTCCTGTTCTACGATATCGACTCCGGGAAGCTCCTTGGTAAGAAACCCTGCCAAACTCCGGTCTTTTTCAACCGCAATCACTTTTTTAACCCGCCAGGCAAGTTCTCTGGTTAAGGCGCCGAGGCCAGGTCCTACTTCCAGCACCACGTCTGCCCCGGAAAGGTCTGCCGCAGCCGTCATTTTGGCGACCACCCCCATATTCACCAGGAAATTCTGCCCAAAATGCTTCTTTGGAGCAAGTCCCTGGCCGTGTAAGGTCTTCCTGGGGTTGTCTTGACGAGGGGGTTGGGAAGGCATATACTATTTGCTGTACGCTATGAGACCTAATATACGGAAATTCGTAGCTTTTGTGAGGCCATGCCTCACGCTAGGCAGGCGGAATGCACGCTTTATCTCCTTGGCAGCGGCCTCCTCCCTTTTTTTGTTTATAGCATTTGCGCTGCGATCTCCCCAATCCGCCCTTCAAAGCGGATTTCTTGCTGCTCAGGCAACCATAGCCTCAACCGTTTCTTTGTCTCTGGACCAGACGCGCAGAGAGGTTGGGTTTCCGGAGAGCCCGGAGCTCATTGTCGTGAACGGAGATACCCTGGTCGCCGCCTCTCCTCCTGTTACCATAACTCCAAAGGTATTGGGCGCCATAGTGGGCACCCTTGATGGAGAAGGGGGAGCTGAAATTATCCACTACGTAGCAGAAGAGGGAGATACCGTAGATTCTTTAGGAGAGAAATTCGGGATTTCCACGAATACGATTCTTTGGGCAAACGGTCTTTCCAAGAACGCAAAGCTAAAGTTGGATCAAGAGCTCACCATTCTTCCGGTTTCGGGAGTGCTTCATGCGATACGGCCAAACGAGACCCTGGGATCCATAGCGTCGCTTTACCGGGTAAAGGCGCAAAAGATCGCGGATGCAAACAACCTGGATTCGGTAAACGACATTTTCGCAGGAGACCTGCTTGTCATTCCCGGAGGCGCGCCCCTGCCCGTCAGCAGCTATATTCCTCTGGCCAGTTCCTACTTCATCTATCCCGTTCCAGCCCCATATCATATTACCCAGGGGTTGCATCCTTTTAACGCCGTAGATTTTAGCAACGGATCGTGCGGGGAGTCGGTGTTTGCGGCCGCCGGCGGCATTGTTCAAAAAACCGGATACAGCTCCATTGGCGGAAACTATGTCCGCATCCTTCATCCCAACGGAGTCGTGACCTATTACGGCCATCTTTCAAGCATCGGAGTAAGCCCCGGGCTGCAGGTTTTTCAGGGAGGGGTTATTGGATACACGGGAAATACCGGATACACCATAGGGCCTACGGGATGCCACCTGCACTTTGAAGTGCGCGGCGCAGCCCAGCCCTTTGCCCGCTAACTGGTCATGCAGTGCTCGCATGTGCGAGCCGAGGGAACGGCAACAAGCCGCTCCTTTTGTATTTGTGCACCGCACTTCTCGCACGCCCCGTACGTATTGTTTGCTATTCTTGCTAAGGCAGCCGCTACTTCTTTAAGCCTGGTTTCCAGGGTTTGCTCTATCAAGGTTCGCTCTTCGTATTCTTCTACTTCATCTGCAGCCTCTTCTTCGTTCCCTTCGGGAACCCGCGGGTGTTTGCTGTCCCAATCGCCTGCAACCTTGGGATCTTTTGCCGCAATGCTGGAAAGCTCCTGCTCCAAGAGCAGCTTTTCTTTTTTAAGCGCTTCTTTTAAGGTGTTCAGTAATTCTGTATCCATAGGCGTATGGGGGTAAAAGAGTAGATGAGGGCTATTACGTTTACTATGATGAAGAGGATGAGAAATATGATGGCAACTCGCACGAAGATTTTTTTTGCCCGGGACAGGGGTTTTGGAAGATCTATACCGGAGGGGCTCGCCCGTAGGCTTTCCCGTTCCTTCTTCGCTTCTTCTTCCCGAAGGCGCGCCATGTCTTTTGCCATGGTGCGGATGTCTTCGCGACGCAGAAATTCCAGTTGTTCTTCTGGTCCTTCTGGCATGAAATCTATTATGCCGCCTGCCCGCCGTTAGGCAAGGCCTGCTTGAGGGATAAGCCGATTTTTCCCTGGTCGTCAATCTTGATGACTTTCACGGGGATCATGTCTCCAACATGCACCACATCTTCCACTTTTTCAACACGTCGGGGAGCCAGTTCTGAAATGTGGACCATTCCTTCCTGCCCTGGGAAGAGCTCAACGAATGCTCCGAAGACCGTGGTTTTTACAACCCGTCCGGTAAATAATTCTCCCATGGTCACTTCTTTCGTGATATTCCGAATCCATTCAAGCGCTTTCTGGGCGGCTTCTTCTTTGGTGGCCGTTACGAATACCTGGCCCGAATCCTCAACGTCGATCTCAACCTCGCATTCTTCAATGATCCGGCGGATCATTTTGCCCCCAGGCCCAATAAGTCCTCCAATTTTCTCTTTGTTGATCCAGAGCGTGTAAATACGGGGAGCCCAAGGAGAAAGTTCTGGTCGGGGCTTTTCTAGCACGGGAGCTATGGCGTCTTGCAGTATTTTGAGTCGCGCTTCCCGGGCCGCCTTGAGTGCTTGTGCAAAGATGTCAGACGGGATGCCTTTTATCTTTACATCCATTTGAACCGCCGTGATGCCCTTAGTGGTTCCCGCCACCTTGAAATCCATGTCTCCGTGGTGATCTTCCGGACCCTGGATGTCTGTTAAGAGGCGATGTTCTTTTCCCTGTTCGTTTGTAACGAGGCCGATGGAAATGCCCGCCACCGGTCGCTTGATGGGCACCCCGGCATCCATGAGAGCCAGAGACGAGGAACACGCGGAAGCCATTGAGGTGCTGCCGTTTGAAGACACCGATTCCGTGACGATGCGTATGGTGTACGGAAAATCGGCAACTTCCGGGATAACGGGAAGCAGCGCTTTTTCCGCGAGCATGCCGTGTCCGATTTCTCTTCGGCCCGGACCCCGCATGGGCTTTGCTTCTCCGGTCGAATACGGAGGAAAGTTATAATGGTGCATGAATCGCTTTTTGCCGATATATTCCATCCCCTCCAGGAGCTTTTGATCTCCGGGAGTTCCGAGCGTGAGAATCGACAGCGTTTTGGTTTGCCCTCGTTTGAACAGGGCCGAGCCATGGGTGCGGGGGAGCAAAGAAACTTCTGCTCCCAGCTCCCTGATTTCTTGCAGGCCGCGGTCATCCACGCGCTTTCCTTCTTTCAGGATCCGATCGCGCATGAGGCGATTAAGCTCCGTTTCAAAGAAATCTTTTGCATAGTCGCTCTTGCCGGCCGAAGGATACCTTCCCTCAATGGTTGCTGCCATTTCGCGTTTTAATGCGTTGACCTCGTCCATGCGGGCCTGTTTGTTCCCCTGAAACAGCGCTTCTGCTAACCTACTGCCAAGCAGCTCTCGAACTTCCCGCTCTGTCTGGTCGTCATGCAGAGGATCCGGGAGGACAGCCTTCTGTTTCCCGTGGTCTTGTATGATTGTTTGCTGGAGGTTGATCATGGCGCTCAAAGCAGAAGTCGCAAAGCCGAGCGCTTCTTCAAATGCTTTCTCTTCTGCCTCTTCTGCCTCGGCTTCTACCATGTTGACCAGCAGATCGTCTCCTTCTTGCACCACGGAGAACAAAAAATCCATGTCAGCCGTTCCTCGTTCCTCATAGGTCGGATTGAGAATGAATTTTCCGTCTTTTCTTCCCACGCGCACGGCTCCCAAGGGACCTGACCATGGAGCATGGGAAATTCCAAGCGCCAGCGAGGCTCCCAGAAGGCCGAGTATGTCGGGGTCGTTTTCTCC
>JACPHF010000075.1 GCA_016188735.1 Parcubacteria group bacterium
CAAAGATAAGATACGGGCAACCTCCAACATCAAGCAGATCACGAGAGCAATGGAGATGGTGGCTGCCACGAAGATGCGCAAGGCGGAAACCTGCGCCTTGGGGGCGCGCCCCTATGCAAAGGAAGCGTTATTGCTGTTGAGCGACGTGCTGCGTTTTGCCCGGGCCGAGGAATTAAAGCATCACAATCCTTTGATGCAGAAAGGGAAAGGCAAGCTGACGTGTCTTGTGGTCATAACTTCGGATCGCGGGCTGTGCGGACCCTACAATAACGCCGTTCTGAGGGCTTCGTGGAAATTTTTCCAGGACAATCGGGATGTTTCCGTTATCACGATAGGCCGCAAGGGAAAGGAGTTTTTTGAGAGAAGGGGAGTGAGGCCCGAGCATTCGTTCTTCCAGTTTTCAGACATCGCAAACCTTGGAGACATCGTTCCCTTGGCAGACGTTATTCTTTCTTCCTATGGCAAGGGAACGTTCGCTCAGGTGGTATTCTGTTCCACGGCATTTATCTCAGCGTTAGCCCAGGAGGTGAGATTCAGACAGATTCTGCCCCTGGAATTGGCAGAATTGGAGCAAATCATTGCAGACATTGTCCCCAAGAAAGGGAAGTATGCCGAGCTATCCTTGGCGCAGGAATCCGGCAAGAGTTCTGCGTACGTGCTGGAGCCTTCCGCGCAGGAATTGTTTGATACGCTGGTGGCAGAACTCGTGCGGGTTGAGATTCTTCATTTGGTATTTGAATCAAACGCATCCGAACATTCCTCCCGCATGGTCGCCATGAAGAACGCCACGGAAAACGCGGAAGACCTTATTGAATTCCTGACCCGACAGTTAAACAGGGCGCGCCAAGCCGCAATCACGCAGGAGCTTGCCGAAGTAACAACCGCAAAAGAAGCCCTTACGCAAGAATGACCATGAACAAAGGATATGTTGTGCAAATAATGGGTCCTGTCGTAGACGTGGAGTTTCCGGAAGCCCTGCCTTCGCTCCAGAATCTTTTGTTTGCGGAAAAAAAGGACGGTTCACAGATCGCCCTGGAAACCGCCCAGCTGCTTGGAGGAAACCGCGTGAGAACCATTGCCCTGGATTCCACGGACGGCCTCACCAGGAAAACCCAGGTGCGGGACACCGGAAAGCCGGTCACGGTGCCCATAGGTCAGGGCGTTCTCGGCAGAATGTTCAACGTGCTTGGGGAACCCATTGATAACCTTGGCGAAACCAAAGATACGCGAGCGTCGATTTTTCCGGCTTCTCCCGGAATTGGCGACCAGAAATTAGAACAGGAACTGTTTGAAACCGGCATCAAGGTGATTGATCTCCTGTGTCCGTTTTTGAAAGGAGGGAAAGTCGGATTGTTCGGGGGAGCGGGGGTTGGCAAGACCGTGCTCTTGCAGGAGCTCATCCATAACACGGCAAAGAAGCACGGAGGATATTCCGTGTTTGCCGGAGTCGGAGAACGCACCAGAGAGGGAAACGATTTGTACCGCGACATGAAGGAATCGGGCGTGCTGAAAAATACGGCCCTGCTCTTCGGGCAGATGAACGAGGTTCCGGGAGCGAGGTTCCGCGTAGGACTTGCCGCATTGCGCATGGCAGAATATTTCCGTGATGACGCAGGGAAAGACGTCCTGCTGTTTATCGATAATATTTTCAGATTCGTGCAGGCAGGTTCCGAGGTGTCCGTCCTCCTTGGGAGGATGCCTTCTGCGGTCGGTTATCAGCCGACCCTGGCGCAAGATATGGCCCAGCTGCAGGAACGCATCACCTCCACCAAGAAGGGATCGATTACCTCGGTGCAGGCCATTTACGTTCCCGCGGACGATATTACGGATCCGGCTCCCGCCACCACGTTCAGCCACCTGGATTCAACCATTGTGCTTTCCCGCGAGCTGTCTTCTTTGGGTATTTATCCTGCGGTGGATCCTCTCGCTTCAAGATCTACCGCCCTTGATCCAAACCTGGTGGGACGCGAGCATTATGAGGTTGCCCGCAGGGTGCAGGAGATCCTCCAGCGCTACAAGGAACTTCAGGACATCATTGCCATATTGGGCATGGAGGAACTTTCCGAAGAAGACAAGGTGGTGGTGGGGCGGGCGCGCCGCATCCAGCGGTTTCTTTCCCAGCCTTTTTCCGTTGCCGAAGCCTTTACCGGAAAGCAGGGAGCGTACGTGAAGCGGGAAGATACGGTTCGGGCATTCAAAGAAATCGTGGAAGGCAAGCATGACGCAAAGGAGGAGTCGGCGTTCTACTTAAAAGGAGGCATTGAACAGGTATGACTATGGCCACGGCGACCTTTCCGCTTTCCATACTTGCCATTGACCGGGAGATTTTTTTGGGCAAAGCAGCATCGCTTATCCTCCCCACCCTGCACGGACAGATTCAGGTGTTGGCCGGGCACGCGCCGCTCATAGCTTTGCTGCAGGAGGGAGACGTTTTCATCGAAAAAGAAGACACCATCAGAGAAAAACTTCCGATTGCGGGAGGCGTGCTGCACGTGAAAGAAGACAGGGTAACGCTGCTGGTGAATTTCTAATAGTTTGAGCGTCAGCGAGAACTATATGGTTCTGAGCGAAGCGAATGGTTCATATTTGACAGCATGGGCGCGCACGATTATCATGGATATATTCACATGCCGAACGTAACAATCTACACCACCCCTTCGTGCGTATACTGCAAGTCAGCGAAAGAGTTTTTTAAGGAGCACAATGTTTCCTATAAAGAACTGGACGTGGTTGTCGATATGCGCGCACGGGAGGACATGATCAAGAAGTCGGGCCAGCTTGGGGTTCCCGTCATTGACGTTGACGGGACCATTGTCATTGGTTTTGACAAACGAAAACTCTCAGAACTGCTCGGGGTGAAATAAATCCGAATTTCGATTCGGCAAAACCCTCTCTCGCATGATGCCGATGATATACGACCTTATTGTTATAGGATCCGGAGCCGCGGGACTTGCCGCGGCTTTGTATGCGGGCCGTTACAAGATGAAAACCCTTGTAATAGGGAAAGATTTTGGAGGGGAAACATCCACCGCAGGGAAAATCGAGAATTATCCGGGAGTTTCGTCCATTGACGGGTATGACCTCATGAACATTATGAAGTCCCAGGTCGCAGGTTTGGGGACAAAGCTTGTTGACGCTAGGGTGGAGAAGATCAAAAATCAGGACAGCTTTTTCAAGGTATATACGGAAGATGAAGAATTCCAGGGAGCCGCGGTCATTCTCGCGTTCGGATCCCGAAGGCGCCACCTCAACCTTCCCAATGAGAAAGAGCTTGTGGGGAAAGGTGTGCATTACTGCTGGACGTGCGACGGCCCCCTGTACGGAGGGAAAACCGTCGCCATGGTGGGCGG